>URVS01000151.1 GCA_900551385.1 uncultured Mollicutes bacterium
AAAGAAATATTTTTAAGAGAATTAATTTCTAATGCATCTGATGCTATTGATAAATACCATTATTTATCATTAACTGATGAAAAATTAGAAAAAAGAAATGATTACCACATATTATTAGAAATCAATAAAGAAAATCGTACTTTAAAGATTATAGATAATGGTATTGGTATGACTTATGATGAATTAAACAATAATTTAGGTACTATTGCTTCTTCTGGTTCATCAGAATTTATTAAAAAAATGAAAGAAAATGAAGAAGGTAAAACTAGTGATATTGATATTATTGGTCAATTCGGTGTTGGCTTCTATTCTGCATTTATGGTTGCCAATAAAGTAACTGTTGAAACTAAATCACCATATTCAGATAAAGCATATATTTTTACTTCAACTGGCGAAGATACTTACACTATTGATGAATCTAATAAAGAAGCAACTGGTACAGAAATCACTTTATATTTAAGAGAAGATACTGAAGAAGAAAAATATGATCAATATTTAGATCAATATGAAATTCAACAATTAGTGAAAAAATATTCAGATTATGTCCGTTATCCAATTCAAATGATGATGACAGAAAGTGTTCCGGATCCAGTAAGTGAAGAGAATAAAGATAAAGAACCTACTTACCATGATGAAACAAAACTTGCAACATTGAATTCTATGATTCCTTTATGGAAAAAGAATAAATCAGAAGTTACTGAAGAAGAATTAAATACTTTTTATAAAAATAAATTTAATGAATATGAAGATCCTTTTACATCAATTTTTGTAAATGTTGAAGGCATGATTTCTTATAATGCTTTATTATTTATTCCAAAAAAAGCCCCTTATAACCTCTATTCTGATAAATTTGAAAAAGGTTTACAATTATACACTAAAGGTGTATTTATCATGGATAAATGCAAAGACTTATTACCTGATTATTTAAGATTTGTCAAAGGATTAGTTGATTCAAGTGATTTAAGTTTAAATATTTCTCGTGAAATGTTGCAACAAGATCGTCAATTACAAAAAATTGCTACTTCAGTAGAAAAGAAAATTATTAATGAATTAACTTCAATTAAAGACACTGATTTCAAAAAATACGAAGAATTCTTTAAAGAATTTGGTGTAAATATTAAATATGGTGTCTATGATACATTTGGTGCTAAAAAAGATTTATTAAAAGATTTATTAATCTATCATACTGTAAATGAAGAAGATTATATTACTTTAAAACAATATGTAGAAAAAATGAAGCCTGAACAAAAAGAAATTTATTATGCATCATGCAAAGATAAAGAATCTGCTTTAAATATGCCTCAAATGGATTTACTTAAAAAGAAAGGTTATGATGTATTAATTCTTACTGATGATATTGATGAATTCGCTCTTGAAGTTTTAAGTGAATATGATGGAAAGAAATTCAAATCAATTCAAGGTGAATTAGATTTACAAACTGAAGAAGAAAAAGAAGAAGTTAAAAAAACTGCTGAAGAAAAGAAAGATTTAATTGATGCTTTAAAAGAATCATTAAAAGGTGATGTTGATGATGTTATTTTATCTACAAGATTATCTGATTCTCCTGTTTGCTTAGTTTCAGGTGATGGTATGTCATTTGAAATGGAAAAAGTATTCTCACAAATGAATCAAGGTATGCCTTATAAAGCAAAAAGAATTCTTGAAATAAATCCTAACCATGAATTATTTAAAGCTCTAGAAGGCGTTTATGACACTAATAAAGAATCATTAGGTGATTATGCTTCATTACTTCTTGATCAAGCATTATTAATTGAAGGAATGCCTTTAAAAAATCCTTATGATTTTGCTAAGAAAATGACTTCATTAATGATTAAAGCAAGTAAATAAAATATATATAACAAATATAATCTAAAAAGGAAGTAGTACGATTAACTATTTCCTTTTTTATTTATTAATAATTATCAACAAATATTGATCTAATATTTTCTACTTGATTTGAGGTTATTCCTTTACTTATTAACCAAGATTTTGCTTTATCAGCTTTTGTTTCTCCTTCAAAATTATCTAATTTTGACCACCATCTTTTAAATTCAGATTCATAATTATTTATTCTAGAACCTTGTGTAGAAAAATTTGTAAACAAATAATCTCTAGCTATATCATTATATTCAGCACCACACACAGTTAATAACATAAAAGAACAAATACCAGTTCTATCCGCACCAGCTGTACAATGTAAATAAATTGGTTTTTCATTCGCTTTTTCAATAAGAGAAAATATTTGTTTATATTCATCATTAAATTCTTCAAATCTTGTACTTTCTGTTCCAGATGGAATAGAAACAGCTTTATATTCAATTCCATCTACATAAGGTCCTAAACATTGATAACTATCTCTTAAATCTATTTCTTGTTTGATACCTAAACGTACCATTTCTTTTTTACCAATATTAGATATATTATTTAAATTAGCACCTCTATAATATAATCCTTGTTTAATTTTGCCATTATTAACTAAATAAGATTTATACCAACCTATATCTCGAACATTACTTACCCTATCAATATCAATATTTCTTGGTCCTAAAGAATTAATTTTTATTTTATTAATTGTTCCGTTTAAAATATCATTTTCATTTGTTCCAATTCTATAAAATAAATCTTGTCCTAACATTAAATTTTGAATATAATAATTTTTTTCTTTTATATCTTTTATAGTTATAGCGTTATTAAATTCTAAATTATCAGCATATTGTAAAACATAATTATCACTATTTAATTTAGTAAAATCTATTTTAATTCCTTTTGGTTTACTTAATTCACTTACTCCATTCGCATATTTTACAATATTTTCTACATTACCATCATTGATGTAACTATATTGTAAATCTGTATGAATATCATTACTAGGTGCAATTTCTTCTTCAATAACATTATCAACTTTTTTAAAAATAAAATCAAAATAATCAATATTAGGATTTCCTTTACCTGTATTTTCTAATACTTTAACTTTAAAATCATGTTTTCCTTTAGCTAAAGTAATAGAATTATATTCAAAAATTTCCCATTGAGTAATATCATTTCTTTTATTTAAAATAGTTTTATTAGAAGATATCATCATATTACGATTTTCATCAATAATATAAGTATATGATTTAATTAAATCTTCATCACTATCTTTCCATTTATTAGTTTGAGCATAACTTACTTTCATATTGATTTCTGCATTAAAATCTAATGAAATAGAAAATTCAAAATATGAATTTTTAGAAGTATCACCAGTAGATGCTGCTAAAAATTTACCATTAGAAGCATCATCTCTATTTACAATTTTACTTGCATTATCGCTTGAAATAATATAATTAGCAGTATTTACTTCTTCAGCCTCAAATCTAACATTTCCTTCTTTATATGCAAATAAAGTATAATCTTTTATTTCATAAATAGGTTTATCAATTTCACTTGATGAAACACTAGAAGAAGTTTGTGATTTTGAAGATGAACTAGAATTTGATGTCTTACTTGTATTTATAGATATATCATTACTAGATATACTTGAAACACCATTATCTTTTGAACTAGAAGATGATTTATCAATTGAACAACTAGACATCATAAAAATAGACGCACATACTAATAATAATTTTTTATTTTTCATAAAAGCTCCTTTAAACACTCCATAATATATGTAAGCGTTTACATTAATATAATAACATTAATATTTTTCATGTTAAATCAAAAAATAGGACTTTTTTTGTCCTATTTTATAAATCTAATTTTTTATTTAAATTATATATTGTTAAAAAATATAATATAAAACTTATACATATATTTGAAATCAATTCAAATAAAGAAAATCCGTTTTCAATATATGCTCCTCCACTTGTAGCTTCATATATAATTTCACCAGTATTTACTTCAATAACAAAATATACATCATAAGGAATCATAACATGTAAAATAATTGATACAATATTTAAAACTATAGTCATAGCAAAAAACAATAACACAGTTTTTCCTGCACTTTTTCTTCTAATAAAACTACTATTTCCTAAACTATTAACATATTGAAGCAAACATATAAATTTAATAATAGAGGCTACAGACCATATCATACTCATAATAGAGTAAGTAAATGGTTTAGAAAATAATGATTTTATATAATCTAAAGCACTTTCTGGATTTAATATTACAACAAAAATGTAACATGCAAGATGTATAGTTATACTTGTTAATAATGTATATAGAATAGAAACTAATATTTTACTTAGAACTAATTGATGACTTGAAACAGGTAAACTAAATGT
>URVS01000152.1 GCA_900551385.1 uncultured Mollicutes bacterium
ATCTTATTAGTTGGTGCTTTGTTATTAGGTGTCCCATCTGTGGCATTATCATTAAGTGCTCAACAAGAAAATGCTACTGTGGTTAGGGCGGAAGAGACAACTACTACATATTCTTACACATTTACAAAAAAAGTTTTTTCTAGTAATGGACAAGAAAATTTAAATAATATTAATTGGACACTTTCAGGTGATGGCGGTTATTGGGGGAACGATAAAACAAAAGGCCAACAATTTGGAAGTAGTAGTGATCCATATAAAAAATTATCATTATCAACAAATGATTTAAATGGGAAAAACATTGCTTCTATAAAAATAAACACAAGTGGTGGAAAATCGATTTCTGCTTCATTTAATTTGAAGATTAATGGAAATGTAATTGATACAACCAAAAAATTAACTGCATCTGCAACTAATTTTTCTTTTAATAATATAAATGTTCTTTGTTCGACTGGCATTTCATTTGAGTATACCCAAACATCATCAAAAGCAATTTATATAAAATCTATTGAAATTGTTTATTCATCAAGTAATACGCCAGTAACAAATTATTTTGTTAAATACGAAAATACAAATATATCAACTGTTAAAGGAAGTGATTTACCAACACCTGAAAATACATTAGCTCAAACTTTTGAAGGTTGGTATTTTGATAGTGCTTTTACTCAAAAAATAGAAGCTACTACAGAAATTACTTTAAAAGAAGATGCTATAACAACTATTTATGCAAAGTGGGTAGATGTAGAATATGAAATTACTAATATAGCAGATGTTATTTCTAAGGCAAGTGGAACATTTGTTATTGAAGGAGAAGTTGTTGGAAAGCAAAATGATATGTCATGTTCTGTTCAAGATTCAACAGGAGCAATTCTTGTTTATGATACAGCAGAATGTAAAAAACTACAAACAGGAGACACTGTTAAATTAAAAGGAACTTTTGATACTACAAACAGTTATAATCCAAGATTAACATCTGTCTCAATTATTTCATTTATTAGTGATGGTAAAATAGATACACAACCAATAACTAACACAGATGAAATTATTAAAGAGAATACTTGTAAATATGTTTCATTAAAAAATTTAAAAATAAATGGCTCTGTTTCAACATTAGGAGTAAATAAAACAGCTAAAGTACTAAATGAAAACTTTGTTCTTTGGTATACTGATATATCATCAGTTAAAGGTGAAGAATATTTAACTAATGGAGCTTATGTAAATGTTGAAGGCTATATTCAAATGTATAAAACAACAGTTGAAATATTAGTTACAAATATTACACAAGCGAATACTTACACAATTACATATAACTCATTGGGTGGCACATCAGTAACATCAGAAACTATTGGAGAAGGTGAAAAATTTACTAAACCAACTGATCCTACAAAAGCAAGCACAGAATATGAAGAATATCAATTTGGTGGTTGGTATTTAGATGAAAATTGTTCGGATGGCAAAGAGTTTAATTTTGATAATGATGTAATAGGTAACATTATTGTTTATGCAAAATGGAATGTAATTAAAAAATCAGTTTCAACAAAATTTACAAGTGTTAAAACTCAAGCAAATTTAGGCTTTGATTATACTGAAACAATTACGAAAGAAGAAGATGCATTAGCAAGTACATTTGTTCCAAATAAAGTTGAAGCTCCATTTACAGCAAATGGATATACTTATTTAAATGGTTTAGGTGTATTATCAAGTGCAACATCTTATATTGAATTTGAAGTTGAAAATGAATTAATTGATACTACAGAAATTAATTTTTGTGGAGCAACAAATAGTAATGGTAAAATTAAATTTGTATCTTATGATAAAAATAGAAAAGTTATAGAAACATCTACTGAATATACATTAACAACTGACTATCCACATATTATTTGTAAATTAACAAAATATGAAAATGTAAAATATATTAGATTAGAAGTTAGTGAATTATCAGAAAATGATAAAGTTAGTATTTCAGCTTATCAAGTTGATACATATTTTGCTAAAACTGCAACATCATATACTGATTTTAGAAATATAACAATGCAATTTAGATATGAATTTGATACTTCAAAATTTGATGATATTAGTAGTATTGGTATAGCTCTTACAAAAGATACAGAATTTAACTTCGAACAACAAGTCTTAGAATCGTTACCAGAAAATATTAAACTTTACGAAACTAAAAAAGATAATGGAACAGATTATAATACTTCGTTAACAATCGGTGTTAAAAATATTCCATCAACAGCTTATGATACATCTTTAGTTGCAGTTGCTTATGTCAAAACAACTGAAGGAAAATATTATTTTGCTAAGAAGAGCGCTTTTAATGTAAATGAAATGGTACTAACATATTTAGATACATTAGATAAAACAACAGAAATGTATAAAATTTTAGGTGCATTTGCTAATACACTTTAGGAGAATATAAAACATGAAAAAAGAATATGAAAATCCACAATTAGAATTAGACACAATATTATTTAATGATGTTGTATGTGCTTCTGGAGCATTTAATCCAGGTGGATATACTAATGATATAGAAGTTAATTGGGATAATATTTAATATTAAATAACTAAAAAATAAAGATAGTAAAAAGAGATTGCTCTAGGTAATAACCTATTACAATCTCTTTTTGTTTAATAATATAATGTTATATTTTTAATAATTACATTTGCTTTACTTTCAATATAAATGTGTTGAGCTTTTAAATAATCAGCAAATTCATAATAATATATATTTTTATTATTAGAAAATTTATATTCTGCTTTTACACCATATTTATTAATAACTCCAATTGAAACATTATTATTATCAATTTCATTTAATACATTTATTTCAAATTTATTAATAATTTTTGATATTGAAAATGATAAACAGCTTATAATATTATCTTTTGATAATTCAATATTGTTTTCATTAGTAGTTATATTACTAGTGTTATCATTATCTAATTTAAAATCAATATCATTACTACATATAAACCAATTATTAATATCTTTATCTTCAGTATTAAAAGTAATAATTGTTTTGTTATCTTCTATCGAAGAACTAACAATATTGCTTGATATTAAAGAACTAGAATTTTCATTATTATTTGATAATGAACTATTTCGTGAAATATTAGTATTGTTACAACTTATTAAAATAAATGATAACAATAACATAAATATTTTATATTTCATTTTTAATCTATTTAATACCAAATAAATCATTATAATCTGCTTGATCGGATTGACCACTAGTAGACAAAACATCAGTAGTAATTATGATGTTTTCTTCATCAAAAATAGGGCTTATATATTCTTTTTTCATAAAATTATTTCTCCTTTATTAAGCACTCACCATTCATAATAACTACATCTTTAGTTAAGGAATGATATGTTTTTCCATTAATTACTGCATAAGAATAAAATTCTATTTTTGCAACAATATTGGTTGGAATATTTTTTAATATTAAGCTAAAATTTAAAAATCCATTATTTTCATATATTGCATCACCATTGTCAAATATACCAACATTACTATCATTTATTGTTTTATATAATTTATTTACATCACTTGAATATTCTTTTGATATAGGATTATCATTTTCCAATGTTAATGTAAAATTAAAACCAATCTTTGAAATATTATTAAATTCAGTCTCTTTAACACTACCAATAAATCTAATAGCTTTTGAATTATCAATTGATAAAGTAGAAGTATAAGATGTTAAAGTTGTTTCATCTATCGTTGGTTTTTCTTCTTGTTTTTCTTCTAATTTATATAATTGAATAGGATTTTGCTTTCCTGCGTCGTAATATCTAAATCTTTCATTATTGTTTCCAGTTGCGCTATTATATCTTAAATATTTATTATTGCTTACAATATCAACATTTCCATTAGTATTAATTGATATTGCATTCGCCATTTCATTGCTTAGTGAAGTTTCTAGACTATTTTTAGATGAATTACCACCTATGTAAAAATTTGAATAAGATTTAATTGAATAACCACTACTTATTTTGGTGAATGTAAATTCATATTTTTCATATGACCCTTCAATTTTATTAGAATTTATCTCTTTATTTATTATAATGTTATTTTTTGTTACATCAATAGTATCAAGAGAAGAATCGAAAAGTCTTGTCTCATTATCATCTTCAAAGACAATAAGATATTTTCCAGTCCAATCATCAAGGTTGTTAGTGACTTTTGTATATGTTGGTATTGTATAAACTTTCCAACCTGCATATAAAGTTAAATCACTTGTTATTT
>URVS01000153.1 GCA_900551385.1 uncultured Mollicutes bacterium
TTAACAGTCATTTTAGAATTATTTTCTAAAATTATATTTTTTTACAGCTCCTTTTATATGCAAAAATATAATTTCTTTTATAAGAATAACTTTAATGAAATTCTTGATTATATTTCTTTTGATTCTTTGAATTTTATCATTTATTTGATGTTGATAATAGATATATTGATGAAAAGATTTATTTCAATAATATCAATAAATCTTCTAAAAAAAAGTATTATTTTCTTATGATTTTAACAAATAATTTTATATACAAATTTTTATCTATTTGTTAAAATATTACTCATGAGAGGTATAAAAATGGATAAAAGGAGTACAAAGACTAGGCATATTATAGTCATTAATTTTTTAAAAATGCTAGAATGTGAAAAAATAGACACTATATCTGTTACAGATTTATGTCAAAGGTGTGAAATACATAGAAAAACATTTTATTCTCACTTCAAACAATTAGAAGATATTATTAATGAAATATTTACTCATTTAACAGATAAATTAATGGATCTTTATCAAGGAGTTATATCTGGTAATATAAATGATTTTCATGAATTATTTATAAAAATTAATGAATATATTTTATCTAACATGGAGATATATGATTTACTTGTTAAAAGTACATTTCAAACAACTTTTGTCTCAATGTTAAATGATTTTTTCTCTAATAAAATACTAAAAAACACTAATTCATTTAAACAATGTTCTATGAATAAATATTCTTTATATTTTATTCTTTCAGGTGTTACTGAATTATATGTTTATTGGTTAAAAAATCATGATTTAATTGATATAGAAACTATTTCTAGTGTATGTGAGCAACTCTGTAATAGATCTTTAATTATTACAAAAAAGGAGTAATTTATGGAAAAAATAGAAAATAAATTTATAAGATATGCAAAAATTGATACTGAATCAAGTGAAACTTCTTCTACTTATCCTTCTACTAGCAAACAATTAAATTTAGCTAAATTATTAAAAGAAGAATTAACTTCATTAGGTGTAGAAGCTAATATTGATGAATATGGTTTAGTGTATGCCCAAATCGATGGAGATAATACTAAACCTAAAATTGGTTTAATCGCACACATGGATACTGCACCTACAATTCAAGGTGGTAATTTTGAACCAAGAATCATAAGAAATTATGATGGTAAAGACATTGTTTTAAATGAAAAATATACTTTATCAAACAAACAATTTCCTCATTTAAAAACTTTAATCAATAAAGATTTAATTGTTACTGATGGAGAACATTTATTAGGTGGCGATGATAAAGCTGGTATTGCTATTATTATGTCAATAGTAGAATATTATCAAACTCATAAAGATATTAATCATGCTCCTATAAGAATTTGTTTTACTCCTGATGAAGAAATTGGTGCAGGTGCTGATCACTTTTCTACTACAAAAATGGATGCTGATGTAGCTTATACTGTTGATGGTGGAAATTATAACGAAATTAATATTGAAAACTTTAATGCTTCTAGTGCTGAAGTAATTATTAAAGGTGTTGGTATTCACCCAGGTGAAGCTAAAGATATTATGGTTAATGCTATTTTGTTAGCTATGGAATTTAATTCTTTATTAAACCCAAATGCTATACCTAGCAAAACTAGTGGTAAAGAAGGTTTTAATCATTTAGAAAATATTTCTGGTGATGTTGAAGAATGTAAAATGTCATATATTTTAAGAAACCATGATGATATTTTATTAAAAGAACAAGAACAAAGTTTATTAACCGCTAAAGAAATTATTGAAAGAAAATATCCTACATGTAAAATTCATGTCCATATTAAAGAACAATATAAAAACATGGTTTATTATTTTGAAAAAGATGATAAAGCAGTTAAATTAATCCAAAAAGCATTTAATAAATGCAAAAAAGAATATGAATTTGTTGCTGTTAGAGGTGGTACTGATGGCGCTAGAATAACTTATATGGGCTTACCATGTCCAAATATTGGAACAGGCGATAGATGTTGCCATGGTAGATATGAACATGTTGTAATTAATGAATTATATGAAATGTTTGAAATTATTACTACTTTATTAGAACTTTAAACAATAGAGAATATACCTTCATTATTTAAATTAACAAAATATATTTCTTCTTCCATTTTAGCTTCTAAATAAATATTTAAATTGTATTTTGTATAATATTCACAATAATTAAATAAATATTCTTTAGTATGTTTATTTTTAAATTCAACAATCATAAATAAATCTTTATTTAAAATATAAGCATGAAAAGAAGAAATATCTTCTAATAAATATATTTCAATATCATCATATTTAATTTCTTTATTTTTATGATTAAAAAAATTAAATGATACTAAAATAAAACTTATTAAAAAAATAACAAAATAAATGAAAATAATATAAATAAAGTTTTTAAAAAAAGATGTATGCTTCATACATCTTATTTTTATCTTATTTTAATTATTTATTCATAAAGATAATAATCTAAATCTAAATGTGTTTTAGTTAAATATAAAAACTCTATAATATTATCATCAAGACTTAAGCATTGCTTAATATCATTAATATTAATTTCTGGCTTAATAACTAAATAATAATCTAAATTATATTTATTTTTTAAATCATTTAATTTTTCTTTATCTAAATTATTAATTACTTTATTTATCATGTTACTAACATAAACATCATAATTAATATTTTTATTAATTTTTAAACCATATATAGATGTTTCAATTTGACACCCCATTAATTTAAATTCATTAATAATTTCATCTATTTGATTATTGATTAATATCTTTTCATTATTAAGTAATATTACATAAAAATAAATTTCACAATTATTCATAAATCACCTTAATTTATTTTCTTAAAGATTTAAAATAATCTTTTAAAATAGATTTACATTCTTCTTCTAAAACTAAAGAAGTAATAAAAGGATAATGATTTAATTTAGGTATTAATAAAAAGTCATATAAACCACCTAAAGCACCATTTTTATTATCTCTAGCACCATAAACTATCCTTTGTATTTTTGCTTGTTGTATCGCGCCTATGCACATTTGGCAAGGTTCTAAAGTAACATATAATACACTATTTTCTAAATGATATGTATTTAATAATTTACAAGCTTTATTAATAACATTAATTTCAGCATGACTAGTAATTAATTTATCTTTTTCTTTTGTATTATGCCCCTTAGCTATTATTTTATTATCCATAACCAAAATAGCTCCTACAGGAACTTCATTTTCTTCTAAAGCTATTTTAGCTTCTTCTAAAGCTTGAGACATAAAATATTCATCATTCATAAAAAATAAAACCACCGCACAGATAGTAAGGTACTTAAGGCTGCTACCTTCCGGTCCTGACCTGATTCATATTACTAAATCGCGATGGCATTAATATTATACTAAATTATTAAAATAAATAAACCTAATTTACAATTTTAATTAAAAATTATCAACATCAGCTAATTCAAAATAAGCTTGTGGATGTAAACAAACTGGGCAAATCTTTGGAGCTTCTTCAGAAATAACAATACAACCACAATTTCTACATTTCCAAGTATGAATACCAGTTTTCTTTTTAAAGACTTCTAAATTTTCAACATTCTTTAATAATTTTAAATATCTTTCTTCATGATGTTTTTCAATAGCAGCAACACCTCTAAATTGTTTTGCTAATAATGGAAAACCTTCTTCTTCAGCAGTTTTAGCAAATTCTTCATACATTTCTGTCCATTCATAATTTTCACCAGCTGCTGCAGCTTTTAAATTTTCTTCTGTATTTCCAATTCCGCCTAAAGCTTTGAACCACATCTTTGCATGTTCTTTTTCATTATCAGCTGTTTCTAAAAATAAACTTGCAATTTGTTCATAACCTTCTTTTTTAGCTTGTGAAGCAAAATAAGTATATTTATTTCTTGCTTGTGATTCTCCAGCAAAAGCAGCCATTAAATTCTTTTCTGTTTGTGTACCTTTTAATGATTTTTCCATGATTTCTTCCTCCTATCAATAGTAAATATCATAAATAATTTTTTAGAATTATTCTAATTTTTATTTTAAACTTTATTTTTATATTTGTCAATATTTACTTATTTAATATATAAATATTTTTTAACACATTATAGCTTAAAACTCACTTGATTTTTAGTGTGAAGAAGTCAAAAAGTCGCTTGATTTTTAGTGCGAGATATATCAAAACTCGCTTTAAATTTAGTGTAAAACATAATTGAACTCGCTTGATTTTTAGTGCATAATATAATTAAAG
>URVS01000154.1 GCA_900551385.1 uncultured Mollicutes bacterium
AAGCTAATTTTGATTGGGATTATGAAAATGATCTTAATTTTAAATGTAAATATTTTATTTTAGGTGATGAATTAAAAATATATCATACATCATCATTTTTTAATGAAGATGTTTTTGAAAATAAAATGCATTTTAAAACATCTAATGATTTATTAAGTTCTAATTATATTCCTTGGACTTTTAAAAAAGTTTATTATTTTGAAATAGAAAATTATAATTATTTATCTTTTCTTGATACATTAATTAATGATAAAGAATATTATAATTACTATTTTGATTTAATTGATAAAAATAATTCTACTTATTTATCTTTAGATAGTAAATATAAAAGAATTTATATGACTAAACAAACAAAAAAAAGATTAGATATTAATTTAATTAATCAGAATGTTAATAATTGTTATTTTTCTAATGATAAAACTTATTATGTTTTAGAAGATTTATTATTAAATACATTTTATAATTCTACTTTTTTAATTAATGAAGAAGAAAAATTAACTAAATTAATTGATGATTTATCTTATACTGATGTAGATATTAATTCGTTATCTTTTAATGAAGATAAATTAGTTCATGGGAATATGTTAAATTTATTAAATGATAATAATTTAAGATTTGATTGTGAAGAAAATATTAAATCATTATATGGTAGAAGAGCAAATAATTATCAAGAAATAGTTATTTCTAAAGGTATTTGTGATATTTTATTTCCTAATTTAAAATTAGAAGAAATATTAAATAAAAAAATTTATTTTTTAAATCATAAAAATTCTTTTCTTGATAATTTAATTTATCATAATTATTTTGATTATGTAGAAATAAAAATAGTAGGAATAAGTGAAAGTGAATTTAATGTTATTTATGGAGATAAGATGTGGACTAGTTATTTTTATGTTGATAATTTTTCTTATTCTTTAAGTGAATTAATGCCTGTAACATGTGTAGTTAATAATAAAAATATACCTTCTTTGGATAATTTAGTTATTAAAGATCCTTTAAAACAAATTAATTTAAAAATAGAAGAAATAATAAATTATATTAATATAGTTATTTCTATTTTTGCTTTATCGACAATTATAAGTTCTATTTTAATGAATGTTATTTCTATGTATCTTTTTATTTATGAAAATAAAAAAGAAATAGGATTATTAAGGGCTATTGGAATTAGTAAAATTAGTTTAGGTCAATTATTTATTAATTTTGGTTTAATCATGGGATTAATTTCTTTTATTATGTCAAGTATCGTTTTATTAATAATTAATTTATTTTTATCTTTTGAATTAAGTCATAGTTTAATTTTCTTTTCTTTTATTAATTATTTTAAATCATTATTAATTATGTTTATTATTAGTATTTTAAGCTCTTTAATTATTGGTTTTATTTCTTTAATTCCTGCTTTTAAAGGTAATCCTATTGAAGTATTAAAAGAAAAATAAATATTAATTTATTCTAAAATAATAAAATATCGGTATATTTAGTTATTTTTCTTACTATTAATAATTTTAGAAATATAAGTATGTGTCATAATTTTATTAGATTAATTCACAATAATGATAAACTCCTTTTTTTTGAAGATACTATTTTTATTTTTTTATAAATGTTTTTAATTTTGCTTCATTTCGTTCTTTAATTAAGATTATTATGATTAATTATATAATATTTACATAAAATATTTAATATGTTATAATTTGTTCGGTTTAAATCGAGTCGGATTGGAGCGAATAAAAATGGAATTCATTGGAAGAATTGAAGAATTAAAAAGATTAAATAAAATTATTAATTCAAAAGATTTGGCGACTGCGTTGATATTTGGTAGACGTAGAGTGGGTAAAAGTGAACTTGTAAAATATTCTTTAAAAGAAAATAATGAAGTAAAAATATATTATGAATGTAAAGAAGTTTCTGAAAAAAGTAATGTTCAGGGATTGAGCGATATTTTATCAGAAGAATTAAATTTACCAAGATTAAAATTTGAAGATATTGAATCTATATTAAAATATATTTTTGAGTTATTGATAAATATAAAGATAAGTCTAAATTATCGTTAATTATATTAGGTTCTTATGTTGATATTATGAAATCTATGCTACTTCATTCTAATCCATTATATGGAAGAATTGATTTGACAATTGAATTAAAACCAATGGATTATTATGATTCCTCATTATTTTATCCTAATTTTTCAAGTGAAGATAAAATTAAAATTTATTCAGTATTTGGTGGAATCCCATATTATAATAGACTTATTGATGATTCAAGAAGTGTGAAAGAAAATATAATTGAACTTATAGCATCAAATGGCGCAAGATTAGAAAATGAAGTATCAATGTATTTGAATTCAGAAATATCAAAAATTGTTAATGCAAATGAAGTGTTTGAAGCTTTAGCAAAAGGATATAGTAGGTATAGTGATTTATTATCTCAGTCTCATGTTTCAAGTGGCCCAACATTAATTGATGTTTTAGATAAATTAATAAGAATGGGTGTTGTTTCTAAAATGAGCCCTATTAATGATTCTAATAATAAAAAGAAATTTGGATATTATATTTCTGATAATTTATCTTTGTTTTATTATAGATATATATTTAAATATTTATCTCAAATGAAAATAATGAATGCTGATTTTTTCTATTCTAAATATATCGAACAAGATTTTGAACAACAATATGTTCCACATGTTTTTGAAACAATATGTATGCAATATTTGATTAGAAAAAATAAAAAAGGTGAAATCAATCCTGTTTTTGAAAAAATTGGAAAATATTATTATGATAATCCTAAAGAACATACTAATGGAGAATTTGATGTTGTAACTCAAGATGAAAAAGGGTATGTTTTTTATGAAGTAAAGTTTAGGAAAAATCCTATAAATGCTAGTATAATTGAAAATGAGATTAAACAAGTAAAATCAACTGGCTTAAATTGCTATAAATATGTGTTTATATCTAAATCTGGCTTTCTATATGATAGAAACGAAAATGTTGATTTTATTGAATTAGATAATTTTTTTGATTTGGAAAAATAATTATAAATGCAGAACAAATTATAATATTTACTTTTTTTATCTTTAATTTTTGCATTTAAAGGTAATCCTATTGAAGTATTAAAAGAAAAATAAATATTATTTACTTCTGAGTAATTTACTTACGAGTAAATAATGTTATAAAAATTAAAAAAGTAAGTATTATTACTATAAAATCATAAAATAAAAATATACTCGACAAAAAATGCTTATATTGTCGACTATACTCGACAGAAAATATGTAATTTTGTCGATTATACTCGACAAAACAAATGTTTATTTTAATAAAATTTAATATTTAATATCGTTTATAATAAAAAAATGATAATATTTATTTGAAAAGAAAAGAGGTATTATTTTTTATGTCTTTAAAAGCGGGAATTGTTGGCTTACCAAATGTTGGTAAATCAACATTGTTTAATGCAATAACAAATTCACATGTTGAGGCTGCTAATTATCCATTTGCTACTATTAATCCTAATTCAGGTATTGCTGAATTGAATGATGTTCGTTTTGATAAATTAGTGGATATTTTTCACCCTAAAAAAGAAGTAAGAGCAGTTTTTGAATTTATTGATATTGCAGGTTTAGTAAAAGGTGCATCTAAAGGTGAAGGTTTAGGTAATCAATTTTTAGCTAATATTCGTTTATGTGATGCTATTTGTCATGTTGTTAGATGTTTTGATTCTTCAGAAATTATTCATGTTGATGGTAATGTTGATCCTCAAAGAGATATTGATATTATTAATCTTGAATTAGTTTTTGCTGATTTAGATACTGTTACTAAAGCAATTGGTAAAGTAGAAGTTAAAGCAAGAACTACTAAAGAAAAAACAGCTGTTGAAGAATTACAAGTTCTTACATTAATTAAGAATGCTTTAGATGAAGGAAAATCCGCTAGAAGTGTTGATTTGACTGATGAACAAAAACAAATTATTAAATCATTTAATTTATTAACAATGAAACCAGTGATTTATGTTGCCAATGTTTCTGAAGAAGATTATGCTCATCCTGAAAATTGTAAATATTATCAAGTTGTTAAAAAAATTGCTGAAGATGAACATGTTGAATGTATTGCTATATCAGCAGAAATTGAAGCTGAATTAGCTAATTTAGAAACTGAAGAAAAGAAGGAATATTTAGCAGATTTAGGTGTTAATGAAACAGGATTAGATAGACTTGTTAGATCAACTTATTCTTTATTAAATTTAGGAACA
>URVS01000155.1 GCA_900551385.1 uncultured Mollicutes bacterium
TTGATGAAACTATAAAATCAATAAAAGAAGCAGAAGAAACCTTAAAACATAAATATATTGAACCTATGTTAAATAAATTTAATCAATATTCTTCTATGTTAGGAAAAATTATTAATGAAGAAATTAACATGGATTCAGATTATAATTTAAGTGTAATTCATAATGGTAAAGAAAAAGATTATCGTCATTTAAGTTCGGGACAATTATCTTTATGTGCATTATGTTATCGTTTATCTATAATTGATAATATTTTTAAAGAAGATAAACCATTTATAATTATGGATGACATATTTGTTAATTTAGATGAAAACAATTTAATTAAAGCAATTGAATTATTAAAAAAGTTATCAAATCAAAGACAAATAATTTATTTTACTTGTCATGAAAGTAGAAATATAATTGATTAAATTTTATGATTTTAAAACTTCAATTAATTGATTTACATTACAGCAAGGGTTCCATTCCCATATTTTATAATCAGAAAAAGAATTATTTTTTTCATGTTCAGCAATAAATTTTTGATGAATAATTTTTGAATTATTAATTGCAGTTTTTAGGTTAGGTATAAAATATTTTTTTAATAATTCTTTATCTGCTTTATCATAATTTTTATTTATATTTAATTTTTTCAATAATTTGTTCATTTCTAATATTAATTTGTTATTATCCATTGATTTTTGAATTTTATTATAATGTGATAGAAGCCAAACCTCGAATGCTTTGTTAGAAAAAGCTATGTTTATATTATTTTTTTTAGCTAAATTAATAGTAGGAATTAATATGTTTTCTTCCATTGTATTATCAATATCGAAAACGCACCATATTTGATTGGCATTTGGTATAGTTAATCCATATTTAACAAGTTGTAGTGAACTTAAATTATGATATTCGATTTTAACATCATAAATACTTTTATTTGATTTTATCAAATCAAAATAATTTTTTTCTGTTTCTTTACCATTTGTTAATATATAAAAAGTGTTTCTAATTTGTAATTTTTTAGATCTTCTAGCCATTTTAATTTACCTATCTAAATTAGGAAGTTTTAAATAAAAACCTGCTAAATATTTTTTGCTAAATAAATCGTTTTTTCTTACACCTTTATAATCTGCAAGTGAAACAAGTGAACTTACTCCATATTCGTCTTTACTTGTAAAATAAATTTGATCTCTTCTTAAGTCATCATCCATAAGCATAATATTGTGTGCGGTACAAATTAATTGCGAATTATTAGGATTTTTATCTATTGAATTAAACATTTTTAATAAATAATCTGCAACTAAGAAATGTAATTTTGAATCAATTTCATCAATAAATATTATTTTACCTTTATCTAAAGCTGCTAAAATATAACCCAAATAACATAAAAGTCTTATAGTTCCTTCAGAATGGAAACCTTTATCTTTAAATAACATTATATCTTTAGTAGCAATTTTTTCATTTTTATTATTATAAACATTGAATTGAGTATCTAAATCTATATTATACATATTTTCATTTTCTTGTTTTAATTGACCATAATTATTAGGATTAGATTGAAATTGCATATTAAAAGCAAGAACAGAATTTAAATCTTGTAAAGAAGCAATTTTATCTTTAACAACAGTCATATTTTGGATACCAATATCAGCTTTTTTTAAAATTTCAATAGCTAATTTTTTATATTTTTGGTTTTCAACGGAATATATATCTAATGAATTTGCATTATTTTCAAACACTATGATTATATTATTAAACCAATCTAAAACATCTTTTAAATAGTTTGAAATTGATAAATTAAAATTAGATCCGATTGATAAAAATAATGTTGTTTCAGGAATATTAATTAAAGATTGGACTAATTCATTACCAGTTAATTTTAGCTTATTTTTTTCTCTTTCAAATACTATAGTAGTTCTTTCATTTCTTTTATATAACCACTCCTTTTCAATTTTTCCTTGTAAAATAGTAAAACCGTATTTATATAAATTATTATTTTGTATAATTTCTACTTCATATAAAGATATTTCATTATTTGCATTTTCATAAAAAGCAAAAGTTTCATTATTTTTAATGACATCAATTTGTTGAGCAGACGATAATCTTATTGCATTATACATATAAGTTATTCCTTTTATGACATTTGATTTTCCTGAAGCATTACTACCAAATATAATTGCAGATTTTAATAATTCAGGTTGTTCAGTTTTATTAAATAATGTTTTATTAACATTAAAAGTATTTATTTCTTTTAATTCGTTATCTTTAGTTGCTTGTAAGCTTAAATTATTTTCATTATAAAATGATTTAAAATTTTTAAATCTAAAATTCACTAACATAAAAACCACCTATTAAATATTTCATTACATTAATATTATATGTTAATTTATAATCGCTAAACAATATATTTGTAAAAAAAATACAAAATTATATTCTTAGATATTAATTACTGATAATAAATAAAACAAAAAATCAATGTTTATTTCAATATAAGTTATTAAGTAAAATAATTATTAATTACCTATTTCGTTAAAATTTATACTAATTTCGCCAAAAGTATATATGATAAAGACTATAAATGATTAAATAATAATTGAGGTTATATCCATGAAAATTAATTTTAAAAATAAAAGTGAAATATTATCTTTAAGCAATTTATTATTAAGTATCATTATTGCCATAATTAATATTGTTATTTATGCATGCGTTGGTGAAATAAAATTGTTTTTAACAATGTTTATAATTAATATATTGATCTTATTATTTAATTTGATAGGATATAAAACAAAATTACCTATTTTATATATTGGTTCAAGTATAGTTATGATTATTTTAAATTCATTAACTAATTATGATACATTTGTTTTTAATTATACTTATTTAATTGGCGCAATATTATTAATCATTGGTTCGATTATTGAAATAATATTTTTAATAATAGAAAAACAAAAACCTCAATTTAAAGGAATTATATATATTGCTTCTTTTAGTATTATTTTATGCTCGTTTTTCTCTTATTATTTTATTGAATGTAATATAGATAAAAATAAAACTAATGTTGAATTAAATAAGTGGGCTGTGCCTTCTTTTATTGATAATAAAGAATGTGAAAATAAAGGAGAAGTTTTACAAATTTCTTATAAAACAAAAGCGTATGCGACAGATAATAGAGAAGTGATAAAATCCGCTAATGTATATTTGCCATATAATTATTCTAAACATGAACAATATAACATTTTATATTTAATGCATGGAACTGGTGATAACGAGAATTATTGGTTAATAAAACATCATTCAAATAAAATAATGTTAGATAATTTAATTGATAAAAAAATAATTTCTCCTTTAATTGTTGTTACTCCTACTTTTTATGTTGAAAATGATTGTGAAAATGAATTAGATAAATTAACTTATTCTTTTAATGAAGAATTAAGAAATGATTTAATGCCATATATAGAAAGTAATTATTCTACATATGCAAAAAGTACATCAAAAGATGATTTTATTTTAAGTAGAGATCATCGTGCCTTTGCTGGCCTTAGTAGAGGTGGAGTAACAATGTATCATTCTGCTTTATGTAAAAGTTTAGATTATTTTTCTTATTTTGGTGCTTTTAGTGGTTCAAGAACTAGTGGAGAAGAATTAAAAAACAATATTCAATCAGAAGAATTAAAAAATTATTCAATTAATTATTTATATGTTACAGGTGGAACTTTGGATTTAATTTTACCTGATTTAATTAATGATTATAATGAACAAATTAAAGTAGAACCAAGATTGAAATTAAATGAAAATACATCTTTTGATATAACTTTTTTAAAACGTCATTCAATAGAAAATTGGCATTTAAATCTATATAATTTTTTACAATTAATTTTTAAATAAATAAGTATGATATAATATATCAAAACAAAAAAATATATAAAAATTGTATCTAGACAAAATGATAAAAAAAATATTAATATATTTGTAGGTGAATAACAGTGATTAAAATTGGAATTGTAGAAGATAATGAATTAGATAGAGAAAGACTTATTAAATTAATAAATGAATATTTTCCTAAAAATAATATAGATTTTACAATAAAAACATTTACTTATGCAGATAGTTTTTTAAATGATAATGACGTGTATGATTTAGTATTTCTAGATATTTTTTTAGGTGGTAGTTTAACAGGAATGGATATTGCAAAAAAAACAAGAGAAAGATTAGGTAGCGATTTAATAATTGTTTTTGTTACTT
>URVS01000156.1 GCA_900551385.1 uncultured Mollicutes bacterium
TGCACTTACTTTAATTGCAGGCGCTTTATTAACTAATGAAGAAATGATTTTAGA
Source organism: uncultured Mollicutes bacterium (assembly GCA_900551385.1). Classification (GTDB taxonomy): domain Bacteria; phylum Bacillota_I; class Bacilli_A; order RFN20; family CAG-449; genus CAG-449. The sequence goes on from URVS01000156.1 coordinate 55, forward strand.
AAATATACCTTGTATCAAAGATATTGAAACTTTTATTAGAATCTTATCTTATTTAAATATAAAAACAGAATTCAATAATAATATTTTAAAAATAAATGCATCTACAATAGAAAATAAATCTTTATGTATAGATGATGTAAAAAAATTTAGAGCCTCTTATTATTTAATAGGTAGTTTAATTAATAGATTTAAAAAATTAGAAATTAGTAAAGCTGGAGGTTGTAATTTTGTAAATAGGCCAATTAATTATCATTTAGATTTATTAAAAAATTTTGGTGTTGATTATTTAGAAAAAGAAGATAATTATTATTTTGATTATCATGAAAATGATATAGAAGAATATACTTTACCATATCCATCATTTGGTACGACAATAAATGGTATTTTATTTGCTATTTCTAGTAAAAAAAATATTACTTTAAAAAATATTTGTACAGAAATAGAAATATTGCATTTTATCGATATGATTAAAAAAATGGGTGGTAAACTAACATTAGTTGATAAAACTTTATATATTGAAAGAAGCGTTTTACATGGAATAAGATTTAAAAATATTCCTGATAGGATTGAAACTGGGACTTTTTTATTAATGGGACCAACAATTTGTTCATATTTAAAAATTAAAAATATTAATCCATTACATAATAGAGATTTATTAGATTTATTCTCTTTATTAGATATTGATTATATTTTAGGTGAAGATTATGTTGTTTTAAGAAAAACTAAAATAAATAAATCATGTTTAATAGAAACTGGTGAAAAAATATCTAGTGATTTACAACCATTATTAACTGTTTTTTGTTTAGCAATTCCTCGAATTTCAGTTATTAAAGAAAAAGTATATTCTTCAAGGTTTACTCATGTTAATCCTCTTAAAAAAATGGGAGGAGCGATATATGAATCAAATCAAAATATATTAATTAATGGGATTATGACATTACAAGGACAAGAATTATATGCGACTGATTTAAGAATGGCCGCTAGTATGGTATATGCTTGTTTACTTGCAGAAGGTAAATCCGTAATTCATAACATGGATTATATTGATCGAGGATATGAAAATTTTGTTGATAAATTAAATTCTTTAGGTGCAGATATAAAAATATATGAAGAATAAAAAATATTTAATATTATTACCTAGTCTAATTTTAAGTTCTTGTAATTTTAAAAATACTATTTTATATTTAGGAGAAAATATACTAATTAATGAAGAAAGAATAACTACTTTATTAAAAAAAGAATATAAAGATCTCAATGATGAATTTGCTAGTAGTAATTTTATCATGAAAGATTTTTATGCAATTTTAGAAAAAGATGGTTTAAATTTAAAAACATCTCATAAAATTAGTGATGTTTTAAAAAAGACAAATAAAATTATTTTTAATATAGGTAATTATGAATTATTAAGATTAATTAATACTTCTAATTATTCTTTTAGTTACGATGAAGAAGTGTTAAAAAATAATAAAGAATTATTTGATTATTATTTTCATCAATCTTTAGATATATTAACAACTTATACATCAAATATTGTAATTATACCTTTATATAATTCTTTAATTAATCGAAATTATGAAGAAAGATTAAATAATTTAGTTAATCAATACAATTCTTTAATTAAAGAAATAAGTGATGAATATAATGTAAAATATATAAATGTTAATAAATTATCTTCTTTTGTATATGAAGATAATCATGTAAATATGAATGGATACAATTATATTTTGAAGAATATAAAATAATATGGAAAATAAATATATCAATCATATATCTTGGTTAATAAATGCTTTGAAAGAACATAATAAAATTATTAATCAAGATTTAAAATATAAAATGAATGAAAAAATATTTATTAGTAATAAAAATTTTCAACAATATTATTATTTATTTAATATATATTTAAAATTATTTTCTAATATAGATAAAGGATATAACATAATTCTTTCTAATAATAAGATAAATAAGACAAGCTTAATTACTTTAAAGAATACATATTTAAATCGATGTGCAAATAATTTTAAGAATGCAGGAATTTATCTTAAAAAAAGTAGACAAGAATTATCAATGAATTTAGAATCATTTAGTTTATTATTTCATGAAATGAAAAATATCGCTTCCTTATTAATGTATTTAGAAAGCGATATTAATTTTTTAATTTTAAATTTGTATTAAATTATCTTAATTTATATGTTTTGAAATCAACTAAGCAAGCGATTGCGCATACACATGTTGCAACACCACTGAACCAAGGACCAACACCTAAATGAGCACCATTAGTAGCAACAGCAGTATTTTCAAAATGCATAGATCCATTAATAAACCAAGCTTTACTATTAAAAATAACAACAGCAAGAACAACATATACGATTGCAGAGAAAATATAATAACCTCTTGCTTTAGGACCAATATAATAAGTTGTAACACCAATTATTAATAAAATTAAACAAGCAATATATATATACCAGTTAAAATCATAATCTGTTTGTAAACCTAAAATTGCTGTAAAGCCCCAAACAGTTTTTAAACCATTTGATAACATATCAATAAAGAATATTGGTGTTAAAAATAAAACTAATATAGAAAGTAAACTTGCATATAGAGTTATTTTTGTTGAAATTGATACTTTTGAATTTGTTTTTACCATAAAAGAGAAAACCTCCTAAAAAATATTTGCTTGTTTATTATAACACATTTTTAGCCTATAACAACAAGATAAAAGACAAAATTTGTTAAGTTTATAGTGATTTTAATAATATATTATTATTCTTTTAAGAAAAATTAGTAAATTAATGAAGATAATTCAGGGTGTTTAAGCAAATAATTTCTTGTGTATGAACAAGTTGGTATAATTTTTAAATTATTATTTTGAACATATTTTATTAATTCTTCAGTTAATATTTTAGCTATACCGCGACCAGCATAAGTTTCACTAACAAAAGTTTTAGTTACTTCAATTATTTGTTTATCTTTATAAATGAAATTAATATAGGCAATTACATTATTATCAATTTCAATATAAAAACTAGTATCATTTCTTAAAATATTCATTTTATCACCTAAGATATTATAACATATTAATTTTAATAAAAAATAATGTTATTTATTAAATTATTCATATAAAATTAAATAAGGTGAAAAAAATGAAATTAAGTGATTTAACAATAAATGAATATTTTGATTTATTATCAAGTAAAAAATCTGTTCCTGGAGGAGGATCATGTTTAGGATTAGTTCTTGAAGCTAGTTGCTCATTAGGATTAATGGTTTGTAATTTTACTCTTGATAAAAAAGGATATGAAAATGTACAAACAGAAATTTTCTTTTTAAAAGAAGAATTAAATCAAATAAAAAATAAAGCTCATAATTTAATTGATGAAGATGGTTATGCTTATCAAAGTGTAATGGATGCATATAAATCTAAAGATAAAGAAAAAATATCTAAAGCTTCTATTTATGGATCAGAAGTTCCTTATCAATTATATTTTTTAACTAAAAAATGTGAACAATTATGTTCACGCTTATGTCAAATAGGAAATAAAAATTTAGTTTCTGATGCAAAGATCGCTCTTGATTTATGTTCTTCTATTTATAATGGTTGCATTGAAAATATTAAATGTAATGTTAATGGAATTGATGATATAAATATTAAAAATAAATATTTAGAATTAATTAAATAAATCTCGATGATTATGAATTAATGTTCTAATTATTCCTTTTTTAAAAACTTTATCTTCTTGATATAAAGTAATATTACTTTCTTTTAGAAGATAACTATTTTCATAATTATTTAATAAATCTTTATCAAAATGATTATTTTCAAAACAAATAACATTTCCATCTTTTATCTTAAAATCTTTTTGTAATCTTTTTATCATTACTAATTTACTAGATTTTTTTGAAATAATAATATAATTCAAGTTATCATCATCTTCTAAAAGGTAATAATTAATATAAGATAATTTATTTAATATTTTTTCAAAATCTTCTTTATTATTTTTATTTAAAGAAATTTTTACACTAATGGCATCATGATTGATTGTCTTTTTTAAAAATGGAGAATAATGTATTTCATTTTTATCTTCATAATAAATAGTACATTCTACTTTAATATCTCTAATTTTATAAAATAAATCATTTGT
>URVS01000157.1 GCA_900551385.1 uncultured Mollicutes bacterium
TGCCTGCTCGAAACTAAGCGGCAATTCAAAGGAAAGAGAACTCCTACCTATTTGCGATAGCTGCCTGTGCTGCTGTTAAGTTAATAGCACTTTTCCAAATTTATATTCCATTAACATCAAACCCTATTGCTGTCATTCTTTTTATAAATTCTTTTCTAAACGGAGCTATTTTGTTCTCATCTATTACAATAACTAAATTTTCTTTTGCACGAGAGCATCCTACATAAAATAATTTATATGCCCATAAAATGCCTTGAATTTTTGTTGATTTAAAGCAGTCTTTTGCATTAGTTGAATTAGGATTGCCCAAATACTTATCATAATATTTTTGTTGACAAAACAAAAAATATTTATTGTCCTTATACTTGTTTTTTATATACTGAGCATATTGTAAATATTCTCCCTCATGAGCTTTATACGTTTTAGCTGGTTTTAAATATGTTAAATTAATTGATTTTATTTCGGATACATAATCATAATAAAAATTCTGAAAATCCGTTAAATTAATATCCTCAGCACATAACAACTGAAAAAATTCATACATATAAACTATTGGATTTCGGGTTGAATCTTCGGCAATAAAGCAAACATTATTATGTCCTTCACCTTTTACTCCATGCTGTGTAGAAACGCTAGGAGCACCTAAATATGCATATAATGCATGCAGTTGTGACAACGACACTTTCAACACTTTTTCATATTCCGTATCTTCTATAAACGGAAGAAAAATATCCTTATTACAATATTCATTGTCAGTCAGAAATTCACAAAACCCTTGTATGGTCATCGTCGACAAATCATATGCTTCCTCTAATTTTTGAACTTTATCATAGAAAATGATTTTATCATTATGAAACTCAATATTAGTAAATCCACTGTTAAATATTTGCTTTTTTTCTCTAGCAAATTGAATGCTTTTGCCGTAGGCAGCCATACTTACCATTTTAATAAAATCACAAACACAAAATAATATCCGAAATAATTTATCAGGATTATCATTTGTCGTATCTGTCAACACATCGACAGGCGTATATTGAGAAGGAAATTTATACGCTTTCATATCTGATAATGCACTATATAAATCACTTGCTCCAATCTTTTCAAAACGTTCACGATTAAACAGATATAACTGCATATAATCTTTAAATTGCTCCATAAAAGACTCCGAAAAATCATTTGTTATCACAATAGTAGGATTGACTTTTCCACTAGATTTATTTGGTTGCTGAAAAAATTTCTCATCATTATACAAGTTGTTGAGAATTCCAACAATATTTGAAGAACAACGATAATTAATACGCAAGTCATCATCTTGATTAAACTTATTAAGTATAGTATTAAAAGAACCGTCGTAATTATTGTATATCTCTTGCATTTTGTCTCCAAGCAAGTATAAGGTACTGCTCGTATTCAGCACAGATTGATAAAAAATATATAACACATCCGCAGATGTATCTTGGTACTCATCGATAAAAATATACCTATATTTATTAGATAAACGTTTTTTTAACATCTCAAACTTTTCAAACATCTTGCGACAAAATAATAACATATCATCATGAGAAAGCCCTCCATAATAATAGCTACTATAGGATTGCTCATTGTAAAAAACTTTATGTAGATTATTTTTAATAGTTTCAAAATCCAGTTTTCCAAACTTATCAATATATCTTGCATTTTTGGAATCATCTTCTCCATTGTCAATCAGTGCCTTTATCTTCTTTTCAAACACTTGAAGGTATAAATCAATCACCTCTGGTTTTGAAAAGTAAAGACCAACAAAGTCAGAAAGAAATGAATGAATTGTATCTACTGTAACATTTTTACTATTAATTCTAGAATTTAATTCTTCCTTTGCTCTATTTGTATAAGTAATGCTTAGTATTCTACGATTAGGATATTGGGCAAGTAGATTAATAATCGTATTTTCAATGTATGTCGTTTTTCCGCTACCTGCCGGTGCGTTAACTAAAAACATATTATTCAATTTCTTTACATCAGCCAAATTAATCCCTCCCGTATATAATTCGGTAAAGCTTTTAAATGTAATTCCGATAAAATTATTGAATACATGAAATCTGTTTTGTTATTTTTATTCTCATTTAAAATATCTCTTACCGTTATATTCTTTTTTCTAGTTGGAATATCCAATTTAATTTTATTAATCGATATCTGTTTTTCCCACCAATCCGAACTTTTTTTGCTCTCTACTGTAATTCCTAAGAGTTTGCATAGCATCGCCTCTTCCAATGTACGAGTATACGCATCAGCTTCTCCTTGTGATACAACTTTAATCAATTCACAATCAGGATTTTTTATCCACGAATCAATATCTACTACAGTAGGTTTTTTCTTCATAATAGAATAATCTGGTTTTTTTATTTTAGGGCATGGCTTTTTCCGAAAATCTGACTGTATTAAAGATATCCTTTCCATTTCCGTTTTTTCATAAAGGCAATCTTTTAATTGTTTCCTACACTTATGTTCACAATATGGCAAAATATCTCTCTTTATTATGTTAACAGTAACGTAGTCCTTATAATACTGAATTAAGCCTGCATTTGTAATTCCATCATCATCTTTGATTTCATCGATTGATGTTAATTTTTTGCAATAGTCAATATCTGTAATTATCAGCGTCTTTATTTTCAGGAAATACACCAACTTTCTGTACCAATGAGTATACGCACCACCCACCTGTACAAAAGAAACATATTGATTTGACAATCCTTCAAATTCTTTTTCTGCTAAGAGTTTTTCAATATATAATTTTTCAGTATCTCCTTCATACATAATGACTTTATTCGCAAATATCAAATCTGAATAGTTTATAGAGAATAAAAATGAGAAAAATTGTCTTTCTTCTTCTGTTTCCAAATTCTGTTTAAATAAATTCATATCATAAACAGCACTTTTTAATAGTTTATCAATTCTTAATACTCTAATATTTTTTAAATCGGAACACTTAATTATCTCACTAGAATGTGTCGTAATAATTCCCTGCACACGGTTATTATCCTCGTTTAGCAATATTTCATTTAAAAATTTGATTAACATTCTTTCCATTTGTGGGTGCATATGGGCTTCTGGTTCTTCAATGACAAAGATATCCACTACATCAGATTGATATTGTTGGACAAATGCTTCTACCTTTAGGCACATAAATATTAGATTACTTATTCCTAATCCCTGAGAAAACTCTTTAAGTTTGGTTCCATTTTCGAATTCAAAAAATGTCTGTAATGAAGACGATAAAAAGCCTAAGAGTAATTCATCAGAGATATCTGTTTGTAATGAAAATTCTCCTTTATTATACTCAAAACATTTTTCAATACTATCCAAGGCGTTTTGTGCTTTTATTAAAGAATGTTCTTTAACTTTCTCGTTGAGCTTTTGTTCTTTTAGACCTTCTTTAATATCTTTTATTATTTGCTTTTTAAATTCTTCCCAATCATTACTTTTTTTAAAATGACTAAGTAGTTCTTTACTTATCGAAAAATAATTATCTGTTTTTTCATCATTTAATAAACGCGTAGCATTTAAATAATTATAATTGAAAAGTGATTGAAATTCTCTTACACTAATCTGCCCTGCATTCTCATAATTTTGGTCTGCAAAATATACTCTATTTTCTAATGCTCCATCAAATATTTCTTTTAAAAATTCTTCATATTCTGCTTGTAATTCAGTTAACTTTATTCTAGTTTTATTGGTCTTTCTTCCTGCTTCCAGTTTTTGTATTTCGTGTTTTTTATCCAATAAATTTGTAGCATTCAAACTAAGGAGTTTATTTAATTCAGTTATAAAGTTATCTTTTACATAGGACATCAACATAGGCGATTTTAATAGATTAGGTGTATGACCTGTATAATTTTCCTTCTTTTATAGCTGTCCATTTGTTATTATTTTCTGTAGAAAACTCTTTCTTAACATTTTCTCTAAACTCTGTCTCTTTATCGGTAATATTATATATTTTATTTATACAAGATATAAAGTCATACTGTAACTTTGAGTAGTACTCTGCTGAAATATCCTCTTTTGAAAAATTCTTATCTTTAAAAATTCTTTTGAACAATTCAATAATAGACGTTTTTCCACTATTGTTAGCACCAGCTAAAATCGTCAATTCATCATCAAAATTA
>URVS01000158.1 GCA_900551385.1 uncultured Mollicutes bacterium
TTGCTTCACCAACCTTTGCAAATATTATTGAGGGGTTTTCAATTAATTTGACACCTATATCTTTTAATAAATTATCATCAATAGTATTGTTAGATCTAGTCATTACTTTTTCATTACCCTTTAAATTCATATCAGAAACTTTATAAAAATTATAATCTAAATCTAAATGTCCTTGATATTTATTACTGAATCCAACACCACTTTTAACAGTCCCCAAATCTTTGAATTTATAATCTTTCCAGCTACTATTATTAAAATCTACAAATCTTAATTTTTCTGCTGATTTATCTGCGAAAATATTTTGCATTAAATATTGTTTAAATCTAATATATTCGCCATGTTTCTTTTGTAGTAACTCAATTTTAGTATCAATAGCTGTAAAAAAATTTATAATATGATTTTGTGTTGAATTAGAAGGAATTTTCAAATTTAAATTTTTTATATCATTTGAATTAATAGATTCAAATGTGCTTCCTTGGGATAATCTTTCCCAAACATGCTTATCTTTTAATGATTCGAGATAGTAATATATGAATTTATTTCCTTTAATAGAACATACTCCCCTGCCAATACAAGAATCAAATTCATTAATGGCTAAATCACCAACTGGTGCTCTAACAGTTAAAATAATGTCCCCAGGATAAGATAATTTTGTAATTTCTGAAGTATAAATTCTAGGCACTATTTTTCCACTAATAAGATCAGCATTTCCTTGAATAAGTATTGTATCATTAGAATTTTTTGAATAATTTTTTGAAGATGGAGATTGACCCATAGTTATTTTACATAAATTACCTAATTTCTCAGATGACCAAGTTTCCTCTATAAATCGCAATTTAGGAACTAATTTTTCTTCACTCATGCAAAATCAATCCCTAAAATAATGGTGCTTTAATGCCCAATTCATCACAATATTTCTTAATTTCTGCATCCACTTCTTTCATTTCTTCAGAAATCTTTTCAAGTTCTTTGCATACTTCATCTAAATCTACGGGTTCTTCTTCAAAAGTATCAACATAACGAGGGATATTCAAGTTAAAATCGTTTTCTTTAATCTCTTCAAGTGAAGCTCTGTGTGAGTATTTGTCTATTTCTTCACGATTGATGTATGTGTTAACTATTTTATCAATATCTGATTTTCTTAATTTATTTTGATTTTTAACCTTTTCAAATTCTTGAGATGCATCTATAAATAATATATCATCATTTTCTTCACGACATTTTTTAAATACTAAAACACATGTCGGGATACTTGTTCCATAAAATAGATTAGCGGGCAATCCTATTACTGCATCAAGGTAATTTCTCTCATCAACCAAAAATTTTCTAATTGTTCCTTCAGCTGCTCCTCTAAATAACACCCCATGAGGCAATACTATTGCCATTGTTCCGTTTTCATCCAGATGATAAATCATATGTTCTACAAATGCATAATCTGCTTTGGATTTTGGAGGCAGTTTTCCTGCCGCACTGAATCTTTCATCATCCAAGAATTTTTTATCTGAACTCCATTTTGCTGAAAATGGTGGATTTGCCACTATTGCTTCAAATCTCTCGTCAATAAACAACGGTTCTTCTAAACTGTCTCCCTGGCGAATATCAAAATCATTGAAATTTACATCATGAAGAATCATGTTCATTCTAGCTAATTTATAAGTTGTTTGGTTTAGTTCCTGACCATAAAAGTCTGTTACTCTTACTTCTTTACTTACACGAAGCAAAAGTGAACCTGAACCACATGTTGGGTCATAAACAGATTTTAATCTGTTTTTACCAACTGTAACTAATTTTGCTAAAATTTTACTTACTTCCTGAGGAGTGTAAAATTCTCCTGCTTTTTTACCGGCATCTGATGCAAATTGACTTATCAGATATTCATATGCATCTCCAAGAATGTCATTTTCATCATTTTCAAGTTCAAAATCTATTTCAGATAAGTGTTTTATTATTTGTCCAATTAACTTATTTTTATCGGATACTTTTCTTCCAAGTTTGGATGACTGTAAATCCACATCATCAAAAAGATTTTCAAAATCCTGAGCACTTTCTCCACCAATTGATGAATCTCCCACTTTTTTAAATGCCCTTTCAACATTTTGAATTAAGTCCTCATCTCCAACACTGGCCTGTTTAACTAAATTTGAAAAAAGATCCTGAGGTTCTATGAAATATCCTAAATTTTCAATAGCTTCCTGTCTTAAATCTTCTTTGAATTTATCTATTGCATATGCCTGTTCAAAATCCAAACCGTCCTGTTTTAATTCGTTTGTTAATCTTAACTCAATTTTTTCAGATAAATATTTGTAAAAAATAAATCCCAAAATATAATTTTTGAATTCATTTGCATCCATTGTTCCGCGTAATACATCTGCTACTGCCCATAATTTTGTTTCTAAATTTTGTTGTTTGTCTGACATTTATTAATCTCCCACTAATTTATCCAATATTGCTTTTTGTGCTTTTTTATTGTTTTCTACTGATTTTAATTTTAATTGAATTTTATCTTCTAATAATCTTAATAATTTACCATACTCTTTTTGATTATTGTAATCTGGAATTGGTAGTTTAACTTCCCTCATATGATTAATTTTAATCCATTTTCCCGCTGAACCTTCTCTTAACTTATTTAGTTCACGCGGGAATATACTACTTTTTAAAAGAAAAACCATAAAATCAGAATCTATATTTTCATGTAATCTTATGATTATATAATCACTTGGAATTATGATTCCATTTTTTGTAATTTTAGTTACTTTATCTAAATCAAAACTATGAACAATAATATCATTTTCTTTTGAAAAGTATTTTTCAAATTTTTTAAGATAATTATCTGAAACTGTTTTAGATTCACAGTCAAACTTTAAAAAATTATCAGAGTAGGTTTTGTGAACCACAACTTGTGATTCCCCATGCTCATCACCATATCTAGCTCCTGAAAAAACATCAGCTATCTGTGATAATCTTTTTATTTCTATTTAAATTCCCCCAAATTTTTTATATAGAACATTTTAATCCCATAGGTCTGAATTCGCAACCAACCTTATCATGATATTCTATTTTAGCATATTTAATTAAGGATAATGGATTTATTAATTTGTATGTTGAAGGTTTTTGATTGAATTTATATCCGCATTTCACACGAAGGTTACGATAAATATTATTATAAATTTCCCCGTACTCCATTATCTTGTGTAAGGGAACTTCATCTATTCCATTATACAACCCTTGAATGTTTATTTCTTGTCAGTAACAGTTTATCAAATTCACTTTCAAGTAAAACATATTGTTTATTATATAATTTTCTTGAAAAATTTCCAAAATCGTTTATTCCAAATATTTCTAATATTTTAGCCCGATAATTGTTTTCAAACTGGAATCCTATTAACGGCATTTCAGAAATTTCATCATAGCTATCGATGATTTTTAGTGTTTGGTATAATCCCCCATTATCATACTCATGATTGATGAAATAGTTTAATCCAAATTTTACAGCATCGCTGTTTTCTATTGATTCGGCATTTGGTATTTCATTTTTAAGAATTTCATGTTCTTCCAATACTCTTTCATAGTCTGCAATTGTTAATGGCTCGTATATTTCATATTTTCTGAAGAGATTAAATATGTCTTCTTCATTAAATACTGTTTTTTTAATTCCATGTTGTATAATAACCTCCAATACATTATCAGAAATTAGATATTCCTGATTATTGTTATGAATTACTAATTTATCATTAAATCTATCAAAAGTTATTCCATCATCATTTAATTCTTGTACTTTTTGTTGAGTAGTTTGTTTGTTCATTTTAAGACCTTTGTTTTTTTTATTTAGAAAAAAACTGCCTGTAAATATGAAAACAAGTTTTATATTTCTATTTGAATTTCACAATTAAACAAAGGTTTAATAATGTTGAAATAAATAGATTAAAATGCAATCAATTTACTTGTCATATTTATATGGCAAGTTTTTTTATTCTTAAATTAATTTTGTCCTATTTTTGTAGGACAAATTATAATTTACACTTCTTACCATATAAATGTTTCTGTCCTAATTAATTAGGACAAAAATAAGAAAAATTAAATCAGTGCAAATTTATCTACCAAATCAATTATTTTACTTTTTAAC
>URVS01000159.1 GCA_900551385.1 uncultured Mollicutes bacterium
CTATTGGGACAATAAATGATTTACCATCTCTAAGATTTCCATTTTCATCATAAGTTTGTTCATCTTTTTTGTTGAAATAGAAAATATAATCACATTCTAATGATAATTTTGATAGATCATATTTTACAACAAATGATCCACCATTAATTTCCATTTCAAATTCTTGAAGAGTATATTCCCAATCTGTTTTTAATGCTAATAATGTAAAATTAAAATCATCTTTTGTTAAATCTGATAATGCACCTTGTATTTTTAAAATAGGTTTATCATTTTCTAAAATAATACTAGATCCAGTGATTATATAAGATTTACTTTGAACATCAATATTAGTTTCTTTATAAGAATATTTATATAAAATTGAACCATTCATTCCTGAATCATTATATATTGATACATATAATGCACCTTTGTATTCAACAATATTTCTAGGTGAACTTCTATTTCCACCATATGGGGCAATATCATTAAATGTGGTTTCTTTTATTAATTCTCCTTGCCAAGAATATGTTTGTATAATAGCGTTTTTATATGTTTCTTCACCATAAACTACATATAAATAATTAGCGTTACTTTGGAAAGATCTCATTTTATAGCCACCCCATTTGATATCTTCTCCACTTGATAATTTAATTTTATCTCCAATTTGATTAAATTCACTATCAAAGAAAAATAAATATGAATTACTATACCACCATACTGGTCTAACAGATAAAGCATATATATCTAATACTTCGTTGTATTCAATAGCAGTTATAGTGCCACTTTCATCCCAATCATCAAATGATTTAGAAAAATCAGGAAATTTAAATTCTGGACATGATGTTTCTAATAAAGTATCTTTATCAAATGCTAAAAATTTATTATTATAATCATTAACAATTATTTTATTATTTATTAACGTGATATTACCTGAATCCCATGTCCAATCTTTTGAAGATGGACCTATATTAAATTTATTTGATTTTGATACAAATGTTTTTTCTTCTATACTATATTTAGTTAATTTTGCTTCATGGTTTAATTCATCAGAGAATAAATAATAAATATAATTATCATCGCTACAACCACCTTGTATATGTGTAAATCCATCAATGGAAGCAGGTGTACCTTCACCAAAAATGTTTTCTCTATTAAATTCTGGATTTGCATTTGTGGTTACAAATTCACCAAATGTGGTATCTTTTAATACATCAAATGTGGATATAATTTCAATTTTTTCTAAATCAAAAGATGAATTAAGACATTTGATTATTATATTATTTTGTCCTTTATATATTTTTACATTATTAATTGATAAATCTGTATATTCATTTTTATCTAATTTAATATTATGATTTATGTTATTTAAAGAATTATTAATTGTTATTTTTAATAATTCATTTAATTTAATTTTATCATTACATTTTAATCTTAAATTGATATTTCCAGTAAAATTATGAGTTGCTGTTACATCAAATTTGATTGTAGAACCATTTGTTAAAGAAACATAATTATCATGTGTAGTTCCATTTTCTAATATTCCTTTAGTAGAATTAATGCTATTTTTAATATTAATTTTAACATCATAATCTTTGTCTTTAATTTTTAGTTTTAGAACAACATCATCTCCTAATTTAACAACATCATCTCCGTTAATAAGTGAATATTCATTATCATTTAATAATAATTTATTGCCACTAGCATAAGTTGCTCTTAAATTTATTTTATTATTTGATAATTTATTACCTGCAATAACATAACTATTTTCTACCTCAATAGATAAAATATCCCCATTATTATATTCTTTTTCTTCTACAACTGTTATTGGTAACAAATAATCTACACTTTCGTTATCTTTAGTAAAAGTAATTTTTATATTTTTAGTGTCTAATGATAATGCTTTATTTTCTATAGTGAATTTATCTACATCGATTATAGTGCCATCATTATATTTAGCCTGTAATGATAAACCGGTTTTATCAAAAGATTCACCTACTTTATAATATATTTTATATGGCATTGTTAATGGATATAAGCTAGTTAATTTAACATCAACAAGAGATAAAGTAATTGAACTAGTGAATTCTTTATAAGTAACAACAATAGTTCCTCCATTAATAGCAAAATCTGAAGGAATCTCGATATTATAATCACTTTCATTTATTTGATCTACATAAGTTTCTTTATCACTAATAGCAAATGTTCCTTCAACAATAAAATCAGCCTTTATTGGTGATGCTTTTCCATTTTTATAATATTCTTTTCCATCTTGTAATTTTACATTAATGCCTTTTAAAATCGGTTCATCATAAGTTTTGTCTACATTAGAATTTGGTCTATTACTAAGTGCATTATTGTAATAATTTTGATAATTAAGATATGAAGCAATTGGAACAATGGCACTTGTAATAAGAGCCAAAGAAGAAATACTTAACAAAATAATTTTTTCAATTTTAGACATTTTCATTGTTCTTTTCTCCTTTATTTATAAGTTTTAAAATATCTTCTCTAAAAAGAAAATATAACCAAATTAAACAAGCAAATGAAATTAAAATATCTAAATCTACTAATATAACTTTCCACCAAGCCCATGATTCAATAGAATAACTACTTGTAATTGAATTATTTTTATTAGATTTATTATACAAATCATTTTGATATTGGACTCTTAAATAAGTATAAGTTACATGATGAGCGGCTTCTCTTAATTGATATTGTAGTCTATTTGATGATGTTAAACTATAGTTTAATGTATAGCCTGATTTACTAGCGTTTAAAGGTGTTTCCATACCTAAATCTCCACCAACTCTTAAAGCTTCATCCATGTTCATGTAATCAGCATTATCAGCGCCTGCACAATCAGTAATTATAGCCCCTTTAAATCCCCATTCTTTTCTTACTATTCCTTCAATTAATCCAGTACTACCACCAGTCCAATTAGCGCCTATTCTATTATAAGAAGTCATTAAAGCAACACAATCACCTTCTTGAATTGCCATTTGGAAAGGCTTAAGATATATTTCTCTAAGAGCTTGCTCAGTACACCAAGTAAACGCACCAACTCTTCTTGCTTCGCCGTTATTTACTGCAAGATGTTTAATATAAGCATAACGACCAGTATTTTGAATTCCTATAATTGCATTAGTTAACATAATTCCAGATAGATATCCATCTTCAGAAAAATATTCAAAATTACGACCATTAATTGGACTTCTATGAATATTACAACCAAAACCATATAAACCATTAACTCCCAAAGCGTTCATTTCTTTACCAAAACTTAAACCGTAATTTTTAGCTAATTGTTTATTCCATGTTTGACCTAGTACTGGTTCACTAGGATAACCTGTTCCACGAGGCTTACCAGTGAATCCTTTAATTTGCATTGGTCCATCATAATCAAATAATTTTGGTTTACCAATAGAGTTTAGTTCTTTGCTTGAAGCATATCCATTACTTACCATATTAATAACTTCATCAATTGATAATTGATCAAGCAAATCATTCCACTTTTCATTGTTATAATCTTGCCCTAATTCATAACCTAATTCTGTTATCTTACCATTATTATCTGTTATTGATAAATTATTATTTTTATTCCAAGTTCTTATTCCACTTATAAAGGTAAATAAGATCATCCCAAATATTAGTAAAAACATAACTGGAAAAATCAAATCAAATAAATCAAACATCACATTCATAAACTCTCCTCTTGTAACTTTCGATTTCACGCTTTCTTCATGCACTTTATTATTAAATTTATCAACTTTCGCATTATCCCATTCTTCTGCTTCTTGACGAGAATATTTACTTGCTTTTAGTTGTTTATCAGATAATGTTCTATTACTTGGAGATGATAATTCATTTAATTGTGGAAAAGATCCTCTTGAAATATAATTTATCATTACATTACCATCATCATTTCCATCAATTGAAGCACCATCTAAAGAACTATCACCAGTTAATCTATTTGTCACTTCTTCATTAGAATATTTATCACTTAAATAAACTACTTCACTAATCCCTGATTGAATTATTGCCTTTGCACATTCATTACATGGAAAAAGTGCTACATATATTTTACATCCTGATAAATCCTTTCCCTTTGCATTTAGTATTGCGTTTAATTCT
>URVS01000160.1 GCA_900551385.1 uncultured Mollicutes bacterium
TTTAGGATGTAATATTTTTATTGGTAAAGCCCAAGAGCGGGGGTTTCAAATAAGTGGTAAAATAGATGGAATATTAGAAGGGACTCTCTTTTTAATGAGTGATGAAAAAGGTAAATTAGAAGTATTGGACACAACTTCTATTATGAATGGTGCTTTTGTTTTTACGGGAAAAGTAGAGAGACCATTATCTGCTTATATTATGGTTCCTAATAGTAAAAATTATATTCCGTTAATTCTTGAGAATGCCAATTTATTTTGAATCAATTTAGTAAAATAAATATTGATTTGTTGGAAGGGCAGAATAGAATACAAGAAGAGTTTAAGCAGGCCCAGCAGAAAGGTGATAAAAAAAAGATGCAAATTTTACAGAAACAGTTAGAGAATGTTTTGGAGAATACTCTTCAACAAGAAAAAATGTTATTACAGAAATATTCAAATTCTTATGCAGCTGCTTATGTGATTTTCCATGAAATGAAACAGTTGGAGGAGAGATTCTTGATTGATAAATATATGCTTTTGTAATATTTATTTTTTATTAGTTTTTAGTGTGATTTTTTTATATCTAAATTTCTAAGATGTAAATAATTAAGTTAATGATTATCAAACCAATACTTTTCTTTAAATAATGATAAAAATTTGCCTAATTAATAGCTTTCTCTAACTAATGATATAACAAATAATTTAAATAAATTTGAGTACAAAACGGCAATATTACCTACTGAAAATGACTTTATTTATTAAAATAGTCAAAAATCAACAAAATGTAAGGGTTTTCTTGTATTTATTACTTTGTAATAAAATTAAAAATATGTATAATATCTTGTTGTATAGTTAAAAAAATAAGGAGGTTTACTATGACAAAAAACAAAAGCAAAGTTGTACTAGCTTTAGCAATTAGTTTTCTTATTGCTTCTTGTACTTCTACTGTTACTAGTAGCTCAAACTCTTCTAGTAACAGTTCAACCAATATTCAAAATAGTGGAAATAGTCAAAGCAGTTCATCTATTACAAATCCAACAAAAATCAATAAAGAAATTATTGCAAAAAAACTAAATTCAGTAGTAGAAGCAAATAATTTTACTTTAGAGACTGAAATTATTGAAGATTCAATTAAAAAAACTGATATTTATAATGAAAAATATGTTCATTTAGAAACAAAGGGAAAGTCACATATTTTAATGCAAAATATTAATGACTCATCTAAAATTAATTCCTATAGTTTTAATAACTCCAATAAAAAACTTGAATTTTTGTCAATTGATAGTGAATTAGTTAATGGTGAATATAAAAACAAAACTAATTTATCTTCATTCAATCCTTTAAATGAATATAAAAACGAAAAGAATAGAGGGACATTTACTAAAGATGATATTTTATTAAGTGTCGATGATTATGTAACTAACAACTTCGGAATTGTTATTTCTTTTGCATCAATGCTTAATTTAAAAGAACTTGCTGAAAATGAAACATTTGTTTATGCAAAATTTAATTTAGATGAAAAAGAAAATTTGGTATTCACTCTTGTTGAATTAGTAGGTTTAGATACATTTGTTGATTACGCTCGTGGCACTTTTAAAAATATCAATAATTCTACATCTAAATTAGAAGAAGATTTATTAAAGAATTCATTTAATTATGAAACAATTTCTTCTACCGTTTTAGATAGTGCTAAAAAAGAATCTTATGCTTTCGAATTAAAATTTGATCAAACAAATGAATATGGTGGAGGCTGGACAGAAGATACAGGTGTCTATGATGTTCATAAAGATACACTTCACACTATAATTGGTTATGATGAACATTACTACACTAAAAAGAATAATAATTCTTATGAAGTATATCTTGATTCTCTAAATAATGTACAAGAAAAAGACACTTCTATTGCTTGGAATGATATTAATTATTTAAATGATATCGTTTCATCAAATAACTTAATGAAACTTGATGGAAATAATTTCCGATACATTGGTTCAGACACATTTAAATTATTTAACGCTTTAACATCTGCTAAATCAATGGGTGAGCTTGATATTGAATATATTGATTTTGAAATCGACTCAACTGGATTCAAGTCTGCTCATGCAAAATTCGAAGATAGTTATGAAATTGCTGGGCGCCAAATTGTTTGGTATGAAGCATTTGTTAAAATCAACAAAGGAAATAATATTACTCTTCCTACACCATTAGAAGAAACAAGTGATACAAATGATATTCGAAAAACATTCAGCTATTTTAAAGATACTTTCTCTGTTAAAATGTATGATGACCGTGATAAAAGCAATGTAACTAATGTTACTTTTTCTAATGTTGCAGGTAGTAAATATATCTTAAGAGAAGAAAAGACATTAAAACCTGGCTCATTAGAAGAATATAACAATAAAAGAACCGGTTTTGGAGTCAATAAAAATAATGAAGTTGTAGAATTTATGATTAATTCAGAAAATGATGTCTTTGCGTTAAGCAAACCAAGAAATGATATTACTATTACAGATGTTCTTAACATGAATATTAGCGAAAATTTATTTAAGAAATCTACAATGGATGGTGTACCTTGCTATAGTTTAAGAACAAGCTTATTAAAAGTTGATGATAACTTGCTCGGATACAATCATTTAAAAGACTTTCGTCCAATGTCATTAAAAGTTTATTTCACTGATAATAAAGCAATTAAACCAACAAGTTATAATTATCGATATAGTTATAATGATGGACAATCAACTGGATCAGAAACCGTTGAATTTACTGGTATTGGTGCTGACGAAGTAGAAATTGATGAAACATTAGCAAGTAAGATTGCCGAGTTAACAACTTATCAAGAACCTTCTACTTGGGAAATGGAAGAAAATGTTTATGGAACATTAATCTCTTTCTTAGGTGAAGAAAAAGCTAGATTAGTACCTTATATATATGAAAAAGAACTCTTTGGAAAATGGTACGCTATTACAACTAATATTGTTAATGGTAAACCAACAAGATTATCGATTTATTTACCAGATACATACATTGACTTTGATGATGACACAAATTATATGCAACGATTAGAAAATAAAATAAAACAAAATTCACACTTTGTTAAAGATATTGATTCTAAAGGAAAGACTATTTATTACTATGAAGATTGTAATGTTTATACATTGGCTATTGCATTAAGTGATAATCCAAAAAGTGGAATTGAAGTTTATATTCCAGATTAATGAAAGGAGACTTAATAATATGAATTCAAAATTAAAATTATTATTAGCTTGTTCTATTTTAGTTATTTCTAGTTGCTCAACACCTTCTTATAGTACAAGTATTAGTGACCCTGAAAATACACCTTCAGATTTCTATAACTCCTTACCTCAAGAGAAAAATGAAAACTATTTATATAAATATTTAACATATATCGGTCTTCATGGTAATTACACTTTAACTTATGATATTGAAGGCACTGAATGTTATGACTTATTTAATAAAGATTATTATTATATGTCAATTTTAAATAATGGTGGCATTCTTCTTCCTTATTATGATCAAAGTGAAATAGAAGGTAATGTGGTATATCGTTACGAATTAGACAATAACAATATTAACATTCTATTGCCTGAAAATGGTATTAGTAACGAAAAATATTATGTAGATAGCATCAACGAAATAAGTTATTTTTCCTTGTTAGCGGATGAAACTGATACAAGATACCATATCTCTCGTGATTCATTTATTTATAATAAAACCGATGATAAATATTATTCTAATAGTGTAACTTTAAATTCATTATTAACAATTGCTGTTGGCTATTCTAGTTTAGTATTTAATGGATTAGTATCTGGTGTATCATTTGATTTCTTAAATAATGGGGATATCTCTTACACTATTTACATGACTGGATTAGATGAAAATGGAGAAAAATATTCTTCTAAAGTTACAACAGCAAAATTCTCAAATATCAATGGTTCAAAAATAGAATCAATAGAGAAATATAAAAAAGATTTTTCTTTTAAAGAAACATTAAATGAATCTAGTGAAGATTTATTTACATCTACTTCATTAGCTACTCACAGTGTTGTTGAACAACAAGTTGGCAACGAAGAAAAAGAAACAATTTTAAACAGTGATTTAAAATA
>URVS01000161.1 GCA_900551385.1 uncultured Mollicutes bacterium
CTTAGGATCATTAACAATTGAAGGAATTGCTACATTAATTGTAGTATTTGCAGGCTTTTTAACTATAATTGTTATTTATACTTTAACTAATATTAATATTTCTGAAAGAAATAGAGAAATAGCAACTTTAATGGTATTAGGTTATTATGATAAAGAAGTAACTAGTTATATTTATCGAGAAATATATATTAACACTATAATGGGTATAGTTTTTGGTTATGGCTTAGGAATGGTATTTATTTCTATTTTATTTAACATTTGTGGCTTTGGTTCATTAAAAGAAGTAAGCTGGTATATATGGGTTGTTTCTCCATTTATCATTATTTTATTTACTTCTATTGTGACCTTATTATTAAGAAAGAAAATTATTTCTATTAATATGAATGATAGTTTAAAAGCTATCGAGTAATTAAAGAATATATAGTTTCAACATATCTAGCTTTTAATGTAGTTGTATTAAATTTGTTATTAAGTAAATCTTCATTATAATTTTGAATTAAATGAAATATTAAATGAGTAGTTTCATTAGGGTATTTTAAAAATATATTATTATCTAAACAACATTTTAAAAATATTTTTTCTCCTTTATCAAAAAAAGAAGATAATGTTTTATCTAAATATGATGTTTTTTCTTCTATACATAAATTTAAAGAAAAGAATGAAGAAGATAATTTATCAAGAATATTTGAAATAACTAAAGGTAATTCAATTTTGTAATCCATTAATTTAAATTGATTATATAAATAATTATCAAGCCTTTCTAATAAATTATTTAACCATAATTCAAATAATTCTTCTTTGTTATTAAAATAATTATAAATAATACCAACAGAAATGTTTGCTTCTTTACTTATTAAAATAGTTGAAGTTTTTTTGTATCCATACTTAACAAATAATTCTTCAGCTGTTTTAATAATTAAGTTTTTTGTATCAATAGATCTTTTTTGAAATAATATATTTTTTTTCATATCTTCAAGCCTTTAACATATTATAAAATAAAAAAATTGCTTTGACTATTAACAAATAAAAACTATTTTCATATTTTAAATTGTATGAATGAAAATTTAATTGTAATCTTTGGTATTAGCTTTATTTTTTTAATGACTTGTTTAGGATCATTAACAGTTTTGTTTAATAAAAAACAAAATGACCTAGCACAAAATCTATTTTTAGGATTTGCAGGTGGAGTGATGCTTGCAGCGTCTATTTTTTCTTTATTAATTCCTAGTTTTACTTATTCTACATTAATAAATATTTCTCATGTTTTACCAGCAGTAGGCGGAATAATAATAGGTTCAATTTTTATTATGATATTTGATATTATTATTTCTAAAAAAAATAAAAATAATTATCGAGATAAAAAATTGTTTTTAGCTATGACACTTCATAATATTCCAGAAGGATTGTCTGTAGGGTTAACATTTGGATTAGCAATGTGTCATTTTGAAAATGTTACACTAATTTCTGGATTGATTTTTGCTATAGGAATAGGAATTCAAAATTTCCCAGAAGGAGCTGCTTTATCTTTACCTTTATTTGAAAGTACAAAAAGTAAAAAGAAAGCAATTATATTATCATCTTTATCAGGAAGTATAGAGCCATTATTTGCTTTATTAGGTTATTTTCTTGCTACAAAAGTTGTATATCTTATGCCATGGGCATTATGTTTTGGAGCGGGTTCAATGATATATGTTATTATTGATGAATTGATTGTTTATACATCGAATAGTAAAGAAAAAAGATTAATTAATTTATCGTTTATAATTGGATTTTTAATAATGATGATATTAGATTTGTGTTTTTAGATATTAAATTTTATTAAAAAGTAGTATATTTTATTTATGCACCATTAGCTCAACTGGATAGAGCACTGGTCTTCGAAACCATAGGTTATGAGTTCAAATCTTATATGGTGCACCATATAGAAAACATAGGTTTGATACAAAGAAAATAATGTATCAAACTTTTTTAATGCCTAAAATAGTATTATTTGAGGCATTTTTTGGCTTTTTTAAGGTGACAGTCTGAAATTTGAACATTTTTGCTTCATTTCTTAGGCTTTATTTTTTTCTTTTTATAATCAACTAGAAAATAAAAGGTATCATCAAGAAAACGGAAATTAAAAAGGACTATAAATCTACATAATTATAATGGAAGAAAATTTGAGGTACTTTTAAAAAAAGTGTCGGTGTAAATGTCGCATTGCGATTGAAAAATGTCGCACAGGATGTTATAATTTTAATATGAAAAATAAGATACGAGGAGATATAAAATGTTCATTGAGTCTAATAAAATAGAACTTAAATCTAAATATACTGATCAAATTGTCAAAGAAATTGTAGCTTTTATTAATGCTGATGGTGGAAAAATTTATATTGGAATTAATGATGATGGAACTGTATGTGGCGCACAAAAAATTGATGAATCTTTACGAAGTATTTCGGACATCATCACCACTCAAATAGAACCAAATGCAATTGATAGCGTAAAAACTGAACTAGAAATTATAGAAGGATTACCGGTCATTGTTATAAATGTTAAAAAGGGTATTTCACCATTATATTGCATAAAAAAATATGGATTTTCGTCAAGTGGATGTATGATCAGAATAGGATCTAGTTGTAGAGAAATGAGCGAATTACAGATTAAAGAAAGATATAAAATGCGATTCTTTGATGAGGATATAATTGTCTCTTCACCTACAAATTTAAAGACCTTATCTTTTTTTACACTTAAAAATTCTTATTTAGAAATGGGATATAAGCTTAATGATGATACCTTTGAAACAAATTTAAAACTTGTTAATAATAATGGGGATTATAATGTAATGGCAGAATTATTGTCAGATAACAATAGATATTCACTCATATTTGTTAAATTTAGTGGAATTAATAAAGCGAGTATTTCACAACGAAGTGATTATGGAAATAAGTCTATTATATTTGGTTTTAAACAAATGATGAATAGAATAGCATCTGAAAATATATGTATTTCAAATACTACAGTAAGACCTAGAATTGATACTTATTTATTTGATTATGATAGTGTTAATGAAGCAATAGTTAATGCAATTGTTCATAATGATTGGTCTATTGCAGAACCACAAGTATCTTTTTTTAATAATAGAATTGAAATATTGTCTCATGGTGGATTACCTCATACTTTATCATTAGAAGATTTTTATCGTGGTATTAGTAAGCCGAGAAATATAAGATTGATGAAGATATTTTCTGATTTAGACATTGTTGATCATACAGGACATGGCGTTCCAATCATTATTGAAAAATATGGACGTGATGCTTTTGAAATAAGTGATAATCATATTATAGTTACTATTCCATTTGATTTAGAAGTTATAAAATCCATAAATGTCGGTGTAAATGTCGGTGTAAATGTCGGTGTAAATCTTAACAAAAATGAAAGGCAAATTATAGAATTAATTTTAAATGATCCTACTTTAACGGCAGAAAAAATATCAATTAAAATTAATAAAACCAAAAGAACTGCTGAACGATATTTGAAATCATTGCAAGAAAAAGGATATATCGAAAGAAATGGCTCTGATAAAAATGGTTATTGGAAAATTATTAAGTAGCATTTTTTAATTTTATAAGATAAAATAGATGTTATTTTATTACGCAAAATGAAGGTAGGGTTACGTAAATTAATAGAAATGTTTCGCAAAAAAATCAGCGTTACGCACTTTGCATTAAAATAGTTAATTATTGCTGAAAAACATAGGTTTGATACAAAGAAAATATGTATCAAGCTTTTTACGACATTTGTTATAAAATGATGCTTGTATCAAGAAAATGATATAACTAGCGTTATAATTTTGAAAATTTTTAATGACTAATTATGTTTAAGATTTTGAAGAAATGTATAAAATAATAATATAAAAACTTTGAAGAAATGTATGATTTGATTGATTCAACAACAGTTTTATTATGCTACAATTCAACTAATCCTCGTTTTAGTTTAGCTAATACTAAAGATTTTAATAACTTTAAGTTATATATATTTGATACTGGATTATTTGTAACATTAATGTTTATTGATAGACC
>URVS01000162.1 GCA_900551385.1 uncultured Mollicutes bacterium
ACATATTGTTGAAGGTTTAATTAAAGTCTTATCTATATTAGATAAAATCATTGCTTTAATTAGATCATCAACTGATAAAGGTAATGCTAGAAGTAGATTAATGAATGAATTTGGCTTTACAGAAAGACAAGCTGAAGCATTATTAAATATGCAATTATATCGTTTATCTAATACTGATGTAACTACATTAGTTAATGAAGGTGAATCATTAAAAGCTTCTATTAAAGATTTAAATGAATTATTATCTTCTGAAGATAAAATGAATCGTTTAATTTGTAAAGATTTAAAAACAATTAAAGATAAATATGCTGATCCAAGAAGAACAGACCTTCAACAAGGTGAATTAGATCTTAAAGTTGATATGAAAGATTTAGTTACTAAAGACGAAACTATGATTTGTTTTACTAGAGATGGTTATTTAAAAAGAACTTCAATGCGTTCATATAATTCAGTAAGTGATTCAATGCCTGGATTAAAAGATGGTGATGTCATTAGAGGTATTGCTAAATGTTATACAACCGATAATTTATTATTATTTACAACTTTAGGAAATTTCTTATCAATACCAGTTTATAAATTGTTTGATAATAAATGGAAAGAAGAAGGTAAGCATATTAATGAAATAGGCAGTGTTTCAAATGCTGAAAAAATTATAGGTGGTATTCTAGTTAGTGAATTTAAAGAAGGTGCTAATGTTATTTTGATTAGTAAAAATGGTCAAATAAAAAGAACTGCTATCAATGAATTTGAAACTCCAAGAATTGCTAAAACATCTAAATGTTTCAATTTAAGTAATAATGATGAATTAGTAGGAGTTGGCTTAACTCTTGGTAATAGTGATATTTTAGTTACTAATTCACTTGGTCAAGCCAGTTTATTTAATGAACAAGACATAAATTTAGTTTCTTTAAAAGCTGGTGGAATTAAATCAATGACAGGTTTAAATGAAGATATTTATATTAGTAGTTTATTAACATTTAATGATAAAGAAAATTGTAAATTAGGCATTATAACCGCTCAACAAGGTGCTAGACTAGTAGATTATACTAATATTACAAAAACTTCCAGAATGGGGCCAAAAACAGCTTTATATAAATCATTTAAGAGTGAACCACAAATATGTTTAAATATTTTTAAATTTGCACGTAAACAAGAAAAAATGTGGGTTAATGTAATTTTAAGTAATAGAATTAGAGATATTGTCAAATTAGAACAAACTAAGACATTCCCACTTGAAGCTTATTTAAAACGTAATTTAGAATTAGCTAGTAATGATCCAATAGTTGATACATGTATTGAAACAGTCCCTGTATTAAATGAAGATAGTAAAATTTTTATTGTTAAAAAGATAGAAAAAGAAGAAAAACCTTCTAGCGATGAATATGAACAATTATCATTATTTTCTTATATAGACGATGATGATTAATTATGTTTTCTAAATTCTTGAAGTATTTTAATTAAAGCTCTTTTTTCAATCCTAGAAACATAACTACGAGAGATATGGTACATTTTACCTATCTCTTTTTGTGTATGTTCAGCATTGTTATCTAATCCATATCTTAAAGCAATAATTTGATATTCTTTATCATCTAGTACATTAATATATTTTTTTAAAGCTAATATTCTTTCTTTTTTATCATAATTATCTAAAGTTGATTCTTCGTTTAAATTAATTACTTCTTCAAGTAAAATATCTTCACCTTCTTTATCTTGACCTATAGTTTCTGATAAAGAGACATTTTTAGAATATTTTTTATTACTTCTTAAAACCATTAAGATTTCATTTTCTATACATCTAGAAGCATAAGTAGCTAATTTTACTTCTTTTTCAAGAGAATAAGAATCAATAGCTTTAATTAAACCAATCGTACCAATAGAAATTAAATCATCATAACTATCGTCTTTTGATTCATATTTTTTAGCAATATGACCTACTAAACGTAAATTATGAAGAATTAATTTCTTTCTACTTTCTTCATGTTTAGGTTCTATAAATAAATCATTAATTAATTGTTCTTCTTCTATAGGAGATAGTTTACTTGGAAAAACACCATTTTGGATATAACCAAGTAAGAAATTTAAGTTTAATAAATTTAAAAGGAATTTAATCATTTATCATCAATATATTGTATTTATTTGTTTAAAATAAAATAACTATTTATTTAAATTAATTTTTGGTATAATAAAAATATGAAAAGATTTAGACCTGATTATTATTCTCAAAATATATTTGATGTTGATGTATCTTTTTTTGTTAAAAGAGGATATAAATGTGTTCTATGTGATTTAGATAACACTCTTGATGCTTTTGATGAATTAAATCCTTCTTTAAGAGTAAGACAATTTAAAGAAAAATTAGATAAAGCCAATATTAAATTATGTATTGTTTCTAATAATAGAGCTTCAAGAAAAAGTATTTATTGTGAAAGATTAGGTGTAGAAGGAATTTTTTCATGTAGAAAACCATTTGCAAAAAAAATCAATGAATTTATTACTAAATTAAATTTTAAAAAGAGTGAAGTAATTTTAGTTGGTGATCAATTATTAACTGATGTTAGATGCGCTAAAAATGTTGGTATAAAAGTTATATTAACTGAACCAATTACTAAAGAAGATCAATGGACTACTAAATTTAATAGATTAATTGATAAACCAATCAGAAGTTATTTGAGAAAACATGGTTATTTAGAAGGGGTGAAAATTACTAATGAGTAAGAATGATTTTATTAAATTATATTGTTTTGGGTGTGGAGCAGAATTACAAAATGATGATCCAAATAAACAAGGTTATATTCCAAAATATTTAGAAAAAGATAGTCATTATTTGTGTCAAAGATGTTTTAGATTGCAACATTATGGAATTAATGCTGAAGATCAAACTTATAATAATGATTATACAAAAATTATTGAACAAGCAAAAAGAGAAAGAAGTTTAATTATATATGTAGTCGATTTATTTGCTTTTGAATGTTCTTTGGTTCAATCATTAATTAATAAATTAAAAGATACAAGGTTATTAGTAATTGCATCTAAAAGAGATGTTATACCAGCTTCAGTTAAAGACAATAAATTAATTAATTTTGTTAAACAAAGATTAAATGATTATAATTTAAATCCTTTAGATATTTTAATTTCTTCATCTGCCAATAATTATAATTTAGAAGAAATAATTAATAGATGTACTAATTTAAGAAAAGGGAAGAATATTTATATATTTGGAGCGACTTCAGTTGGTAAATCAAGTTTAGTTAATGCATTTTTAAAAATGTATGAAAATAATACAACTCAACTTATTTCAACTTCACCATATCCAGGTACAACTTTAGATGTTATTAAAGTTCCTTTAAGTGATGGTTGTTTTATTTATGATACTCCAGGAGTATATTTAGATACTTCTATTTATGCTCATTTAGATAAAAAATTATTAAAATATGTTATGCCTAATAAAGAAATTAAACCTAGAGTTTATCAATTATTACCGCATCAATCTTTATTGTTTGAAAATATTTGTAAAGTTGATTTTATTAGTAATGAGAAAACAAATGTTACAATTTATTTAAGTAATTATTTAACTGTTACAAGATGTAAAGAAGAAAATTCTAATAAAACATTTAACAATATGATTAAAAATAAACAATTTAAATATCTTGATAGAAATATCTCATCAGTTGATGATTTAATTCTTCATGAATTAACTTTACCAAATAATTATTGCGATATTGTTGTCGCTGGTTTATTATGGATTAAGATAAAAGGAAAAGGAGAAGTAGTTCATGTATTCACTCCAAAAGGAGTAGAAGTAAATATTCGTGAATGTAAAATATAATTATGTTAAGTAAAACTCAAATTAGATACCTTAAAAGTTTATCAAATACTTTAGATCATAAATATCAAATAGGAAAATATGAAATTACAGATACAGTAGTTGATATGCTTTCACATGCTTTAGATAAGCATGAATTAATTAAAATAAGTGTTAATCAATCAGTAATGGAACAAAGAAATGAATATGCTGAAGAATTAGTAAATGCTTTACATGCAGAATTAATTCAAATTGTT
>URVS01000163.1 GCA_900551385.1 uncultured Mollicutes bacterium
TTTGATGGCTTCCGGCATACCACCTACTATGCAATATTTTCGAAACTCATACATTAATCTTTCATGGATTGCGTCGGCCTTTAATTCTTCTATGGCTTGTTGGTCAAAATCTTCACCTATTCCATTTAGATTTTCTTTATTCTCACAATATCTAATTCTATTTCTAGATATAAAGTTCATCTTATATGTATCGTTAGTTATCTCTTCTAAGTTTTTTTCTTTAATCATAAAAATAGATACTTTCTTAAATGCGTATTCTTCCAATTTAAATAATACCTCATCAAGGTTATTATAAAAGTCATACTCTGCTATATTTTTAATAAAATCATTAATGCTAGTCTCATTTATTTCCTCTGTAAAATTATCAAGTACTATAGTTTTTATAATATCAATTGGAAAATTTATATTTTTTAAAGCTTTTAATCTTAATTCTTGAATATTAGTCACATTTACCCCTCCATACTTCTTGTACCTCAAAAATAAACTAAAATATAATAGATGTATATCAAATAAATACTATTTATCATTAGAAACTATTTTTAATTTAACTATCATAGTAATTTTATTTAATTTTACAATAAATTCAATAACTTTGTCTATATACTATTTCATTTTGCAACAATTATAACAATAAAAATAAACGTAACTTAATAATCACTCGCTAAATTTCCTTAAAATTATACGTCTACTTCACTGATAACAATTTCTAAAATTCCAATGGAGTTAAAACTCCATCGGAATTAAGAACTCGTCTTATCCAAGCCAGTTTTACTTTACCCTCAATTTCTGTCCAACATTAATTAAATTTCTATTTGCTATATTATTTAATGCTACTAGCCTTTCTACAGTAGTGTTGAATCTTCTACTTATTGCCCATAATGTATCTCCATATTTAACAATATAATACTTTTCATCATTAGTACTAGGTTTTTGATTTTCTGATAAAGCAAAAGCTGTACATATTCCTTTGTATATTGCAGCTGCGGTCTTTTCTGGATTATAGTTTTCCATATCCAAGCTACTGTCAACAAAGGCACATTCAACAAGTAATGCAGGCATTGAGGTGTTGTTAATAACATATAAATCCCTTCTATCCTTTACACCTCTATTTTTAAGTCCAAGTGAAGCTAATTCATTTAAGATAGCTTCTCCTACCTTTGTTGATAAACTATCTTGGTAGTTATCTTTAATACATAAAACCTCTGCTCCATATCCACCAGGACATGCATTATGATGTATTGATACAAACAATGTTGCACCGCAGTTATTTGCTGTAATTACTCTTTGGTACAATGAATCATTAAGACTTTTAGCAGTATTAGGCGTGCAATTCACAACCTTAATCCCTCTTCCCCTAAGCTTACTTATTAAAGAATTTCCAACCAACCTATTTAGATCATCCTCCCTACGTATTCCCACTGCTCCTGTGTCATAAGGAACATTATGTCCAATGTCTATTGCTAATATAATTTCTTTCATGAAATTTCACCTCCAATTAAAATATATGGCTTAAAACCATATATACTAAGAAAGGGGGTAATTTTTTATGAATTTTAATTATATAGAATCTTTAGTTGCTAAAGCTAAAAATGGAGATGTATCATCTAAGGAAATTATTTCCAAAGAATTTAGACCTATGATATTAAATATCTCAAAAAGAACCTTTGTCCATGGATATGACTTTTCTGATATAGAGCATGAATGTTATGCTACATTACTAAAATGCATCAAGATTTATGACTTAGATAAAAAGAGATTTGTTGCTTATGCTACCATGGCAATTAAAAACAACATTAATTATCTAATAAAAAAGACTTGTAATAGAAGCTCATGTGAAGGCTCTGAGGCGTTAATATTAAATGGAACCTTGGAGCATATTCTACCATCAAATAATGAACCAGTAGATGTACAAGTTACTGACAGTATCTTAGCAAAAAACCTCTATAAATATATAGACAAACTACCTGAGCAGCATAAGGATATACTTAATTTTACACTTATAAATAATGGATCTCTTAAGGAATACTCAAAAAATCATAACATTAATTATCCTACAACGGTAAACATTAAAAATAGAGCATTAAATCAATTAAGAAAAGAAATCCTAACATGAAAAAAGTTATAGTAGAACCCACCTACTATAACTTTTCTTTTTATATATTAAGTTAATTAATATAGCATTTTATAAATTACAAAATAATTTTAATGCTGCAATATTATGAGCTGATATATTTTCCTGATGCTCTACTAACATAGCTCTTAAATCATCAGTACAAACCCACTTAAAATCATCTCTGTTGCTATGATTTTTAACATTTGCACTATCTACTTCACATAAAATAGTACTAGAAATAATTACATTGTTATTATTATAGTTTTGGCTGACACAAAAGGGCTTAAATACTGTAAATATTTGTTCTTCATAGCTTAATTCATTACATTTATTTTCACCAAATATCTTTGTTACTTCAAACCCAATAGCTTTTAATTTATGCCTTAAGTATTCATATACATTTTCACTTTCTTTAACAACTCCACCAGGTAATTCAAATATACTCTCATTAGTATGTTTATTTTTATTCTCTTGCAGCAATATGTACTCTTTATCATCTGTATACATTAAAGCTATAGTATTTACAACAAATTTAACACTCTTTTCTTTCTTTGTAAGAACA
Organism: uncultured Mollicutes bacterium; assembly: GCA_900551385.1. Classification (GTDB taxonomy): domain Bacteria; phylum Bacillota_I; class Bacilli_A; order RFN20; family CAG-449; genus CAG-449. Next base: position 2,676 of record URVS01000163.1, read on the forward strand.
ATACTTCTAGGCATATCTACTCCACTTTTAATATGACCTTCAGCCTTTAATTTTTTAATATGAGCATGTACTGCTGCTGTTGATTTAATATTAGCTAGCTTACATATTTCCCTAATTGTTGGTGAATACCCATTTTCCTTAATAAAAGTTTTTATAATCTCTAAAATCTCCTTTTGCTTTTCACTCATACTATATACCCCCTTTTTATCCCATATTATAATTATATAGAACATATATTCGGTTGTAAATCAAAAAAAACAAAAATAGTGATATTTTACCATTTCACCTGTAATATATAGATAATGATTAACTTCAATATTGCAATATAGTTTCATCCATATATTCATTACAACTAATTACCTTTATTCATGATTTGGCTAAAAGGAAACCTTAATAATTAATTCACTTATCTATAATTTCTAACTGCTTTTTCTTCTTTAAATTTTTTAACAATATAACCAATATTATTCCATAAATAGATAAAAGAATTAATTGTTAAGCTTGAATTTAAAAGGGAATTCCATTCCCTTGAACCTATGGGCTCAAATCATGTTAATTATATCTATTCGCAAATAAGAGCCTTCAATTTATCATGACACTATTACAATTCTTATACTTAATTTATGTTCTTTAAATATTACGTAAACTTTGCTCCTATTTGCTTTTCTAAAAAGGAAATAATTATTCCGTAAACGAAAAATAATGTACAAGCCATTAAAGCTAGTACATTATTTTTCACTTACTCCATAATTAAGAAATTGCAGTCCATCTTTTTCAAAGTTGGACAGAGTGGAAACTTTACTTGGTAAAGTAATAAATAAAAATATATATTACTTATAATTAATTCTGCTATTTTAATTGTTATAATTCTTCATGGCTTTAATATAGTAAATACATTTCTTTATTGCACAGTGTATCTACTACCAATATTACCTTATTTACTATAACTGCTATATTCATATTATATAATATTATTTTATATTTTTTGTGCCCTTAATCCAACACCTAAAAGAAGTACATGTTATTACCTAGTATTTCTAAGGCCAAAAAGGTTTCTTAAAATGAACCGAACCCTTTTTAACCTAAGAAATGCTACGGATTAAACATTTCTCTTTCAGGTAACCGTTGGGGGCCAATGCTCTTTTCCAGTAAAACTTTCATATCATGACCTACTAACTATTTCTTTTCTTGTTAGCCTTTTTGCTCTTAGTATATTTTATTACCTTTTAACTATTTTTAATCTAAAACTTGCACCGCACCTTGTCCTTGCTGCAAAAAGTAGACAGGCAGCCTTGCTCCTCCACTTTTTGCAGCAGGGACACTTTTAGTAATATTTCCTTAGTTGCTAATTAGAGGAC
>URVS01000164.1 GCA_900551385.1 uncultured Mollicutes bacterium
TTTTATTTAGTACTTTATTAATGATAAGTATTGTTAGTAATAATCAAAAAAATAATCAAGAAATATTAAATGAAACAACAACAATAAAAAATAATGATACTAAAATTAAATTACTTCAAAAAAATCAAGAAAATACAGTAAATGAATATCAATGTTCAAAAATATTTACTCAATATGGTAAAGATGATAATAATGAATATTTAAGATTTGCAATTGCTATAAAAGGTGATGTAAGTTCAGTTAAATATACAAGAGTAATAAGTTCTATAGATAACCAAGTTGAACCAATTAAAATGTTTTCAGTTAATTGTCTTTATAATGGAATAAAAAATGGTGATGAAATTTCTTATTATAGTGATAATGGAGAACTTGTTAGTGAAAAAACTGATTATTATTGGGCATGTTATACAATAAAATTTACAAATACATCTGAATATAAAGATAAAGATATATCAGTTTTTGTTTCAATTAATGATGAAGAAAGAAGCTCGGCAACAAAATCTTTAAATGAAGAAAAAAATAATGCTCAAAAATATGATGTATGGGATGGAATAACTGAAAATGATTTTACAAAATCAGAAGGTCAAAACGCTGATACTTATGGAACTGAAAATGATCCATACTTAATTAAAACTTCCAACGATATGGCTTTTTTTGCTAATGAAGTAAAAAAAGGTAATGGATTTGATGGTAAATATATAAAATTAACAAAAGATTTAGATATGACGAATCCAAAGTTTACTGGAATTGGAGATGGTGATTTAGTAAACGGAAAATGGTCTACAAAAGAATTTAAAGGAAATTTTGATGGAGATAATCATGATGTTAAATTGTGTGTTAATAAATCATATATGGCAGGCTTGTTTAATGCAAGTTCAGGTACAATAAAAAATGTTACAACATCTGGTATTGTTTATACTCAAAATAGAGTAGCTGGTGGAGTAGTAGGTTATTTAAATGGTGGAACAGTAGAAAATGTTACAAATAATGCATTTGTTACTGGGAAATTTAAAGAAACTGATATTTTAGCTGGCAAAGGACATATTGGAGGAGTTATTGGATTATTACAAACTGGCTCAGTATCTAATTTAACAAATAATGGATTTGTATATGGGTATGTAACAGAAAAAGATGCTAAAAAGCAAGGTGTAGGTGGAGTAATAGGAACAATAGAAGCAAATGCTACTGCAATAAATGATTTAAAAAATTATGGATATGTAAGAAATGAAGGCTTTTGTACTGGTGGAACAATAGGTGTTATAAGAAAAAATAATCTTGAAATAAAAACTTTAACAAATGAAGGTGTTATATCTGGAAAAGAAGGCACTGGTGGAGTAATCGGAATATTGAATTTTTCTAAAGTTAAAATTGATGGTGCAATAAATAAAGGTTATGTTAAAGGTACAAGTTATGTTGGTGGTATTATGGGAGGGCTTGGATATACTGATAATATTTCATCAACATTATCTAATGCGATAAATGAAGGTGTTGTTGAGGCAACTGTAGTATATTCTTTAGGTGGATATAGGTGTGGCGGTATTGCTGGTATGGTAAGAGGAACATCTAAATTAGAAAATTGTATTAATAAAAATAATGTTAAAGTTGATGGCATAGTAACAAAAGAAAATGGAGATGCTAATAATAAAAGAGTTGGATATATTGTTGGTTATTTGGCAGATACTGCTATAGTAAGTAATTGTACAAATGAATATGTAAATAAATAAGAAAAAAAGTTCTACTTTAATTGGTAGAACTTTTTACCTTTTCAAGATTGATTGTTTTAGCGTATTCAGTTGGGGCTACACCAATTTCTTTTTTAAAAGTTTTAGAAAAGGTGTATACACTTGAAAAACCTACTAATGTTGCAATGTCACTAATGGAAGAGAAATCTCCTATTAGTAATTCTTTTGCTTTATCTAAACGTATTTTTTTAAGATATTTAATAGGAGCAACTTTGTAAATTTTATAAAATAGTTTTCTAAAATATACGACTGAAATGCTACATAATTTTGCTAAACTTTCATTTGATATATCAATATCATCATAATTGTTAAGCATATATTTCATGGCAGGCTCAATGGATTTAATCATGTATTTAGGAACATAAATGTCTTCAAAACTTGTCATTGCTTTTTATATTATCTCGTCAAATAATGATTTACATTTTAAAATATAATTTTTCTTTTTTGAATTCCAAATATTGGCCATTATGGTAAACAATTTTGCTATTTCTTGTTCATTTTGAATGTTTAATTGGATTGGATAAAAATCAAATAATTGGTTATCGAAATCGGCATCAAATTCTATCATTATACATTTACCTAATTTTTCACAATACCATGTATAATTGGTGTTTTTAGATATAATTAATAAAGTATGGCAATCAGAAATATATTCTTTATTATTACATTTATAAATTGTGCTTCCTTCTATTTTTAAAGCTAAAGCGTATGTGAATCTTCCTTTACGAATAACAACTTGATTATTTGCTTTGTTAATTGTGTTAACCGCTAATATTTTATAAAGTACTAAATTGGATAAATCTAAATTATTCTTTTTCATAATTTTTCTCCTATTTATATAAATATAATAACATAAATTTTTTAATAATAAAGATAAAATTTCGTATCAAATTTGATAAATAATATCATTATTAACATTTACAATAAAGCGCTTCCAAAATATACTCTCTTTAGGAGAGTAAGTTTATGGGTAAAATTAAAGTCGGAATATATGGAATTGATCATAATCATTGTGCTGCTAAAGTAATGGAAATGCGTTCGATGAATGATTTATTTGAAATAGTTGGTGTATATGCTGAAAATGAAGAAGTAAAAAAAAGACGTGGGATAGATAAATGCTATAATGGTTTAAAATTTCTTACTGAAGAAGAATTATTTAATATTAAAGATGTAGATTTGATGCTTGTTGAACCTGCTGTGGAAAATCTTGTTAAATTTGGACAGAAATGTATAGATAGAGGTTATCATATTCATTTAGATAAACCTGCTGGAATTGATTTAGAAGAATTTAAACATTTATTAATGAGTGCTAAAGAAAAGAATTTAATTATTCAAATGGGGTATATGTATAGATATAATAATGCAATTAAATATACATTTAATAAAATTCAAGAAGGATTTGTTGGAACTCCATTATCTATTGAAGCTTCTATGTCAACGGGATTAAATGTTGATTTCAAAAAAAGATTGATGTCATATAATGTTTTAGCTCCATCAATGTATATATATGGTTGTCATTTAATTGATTTGATTGTATCTATACTTGGTAAACCAAAAAGAGTTATTCCTTTTAATAAAAAAACTGGAATTGATAATCTTAATTTAGAAGATAGTGGATTTGCTATTTTAGAATATGATAAAGGAATTGCAACTGTTAAAATTAATTGTTCAGAAATTAATGGCTGGGAAAGAAGAGAATTTACTGTTTGTGGTGATCAAGGAACTATTATGGTTCAACCAATAGAAACTCCTTCTAAAGTAGTGATTTGTAATAAAGAATATGCTAAGGCATGGAATTGCTGTGGAAAAGAGGTGGAAATAGAACCTCAACATGGAAGATATATTGATCAATTTAAACACCTATATAGAATGATAAACAAAGAAGAACAAAATCCGTATTCTTATGAACATGAATATTTAGTTCATAAATTAACTCTTGAAGCTTGTGGATATTGTTTCGATAAATAATATATGGTGGTTAATAATTCGGTTAATAATGAAAAAAATAATACAATTAAAATTATTATAATAAGTCTTATAGTTATGGCTTTATGGGGATCTTTATATCCGTTTGTTCAGTGGGGATTTAAAGAATTTTCTTTAAAAACAGATTTTGTTCCTGATTTAATTTTATTTGCAGGATTAAGGTTTTCTCTTAGTGGATTTATTTTATCTTTATTCACAATAAAAAATAAAGAATATAAAACATTAAAAAATAAAAATAATCTTATAGGAGTTTTATTTGTAGGTTTATTTGCTATTATTCTTCATTATTCATTTACTTAT
>URVS01000165.1 GCA_900551385.1 uncultured Mollicutes bacterium
TTTTTTGAGGAAGCCGGTCCGGGATATCCGGTAGATGAAAGGTCGAAAATTTTTCTTCGGATACCCGGTAGCGGAAAACACCGTTCTCAGTACCGATCCAAAGATTACCTTTCGAATCCTCGAATAAAGAATGAATGACATTATTGCCTAAAGAAGCCGTGTCGCCGGGAATATGCCGGAAAGTTTTGAAATGGCGCGAATCGAAGCGATTCAGACCGTCTGAAGTGCCACACCAGATATATCCTGTCCGGTCCTGCAACAAACATTGTACAGCATTACTCGATAAGCCGTTTTCAACCGTATAATGGCGAAATTGGGAAGGAATGCCGAAGGTCGGGGAGAGTGAAGCGAGCGATAGAAAGAATAAGATAAAGACAAACGTTTTCATAATCATTTGGTTAATAGTGATGTAGCACATGCCCCTCTGGCGGTTTCCTTTTTTTTGCTTCAAATTTAAAAAAATTATCATTTGAATCACCAGATTTCAAATTTGTTCCTAATGAAACTATTATAATTTTAGACGAAATACAAGATTGTTCACGCGCTAGGTTATCATTAAAATCATTTAAAGAAGATGGTAGATATCAAGTAATTGCAAGTGGATCTTTTATTGGAATAAATATTGATTCTTCTTTAAATTCAAATGATCCAAAGCCAAATGGAGCTGAAGATATTATAGAAATGAAAACCATGGATTTTGAAGAATTTTTATGGGCAAATAATTATACAGATGAACAAATAAATACTCTTTTAACTTATTTTATTAACAAAGAAAAAATACCTAATTTAATTCATGAAAAAATGAAGAATTTATTTAAAGAATATATTTGTATTGGTGGATATCCAGAAGTAGTTTTAAATTTTATTACAAATAAAAGCTTTTCTGATGCTTATAAAAAAAATGAAAGTTTAATTTTCGATATCAAAGGAGACCCTTCAAAAAGAAAAGATGACAAAAACAACCCTCTTTATACTTCTTATGAAATATCAAGGATTCAAAATGCTTTTGATTTAGTTGCTTCTTTTTCTTTAAATGATAATAAACGATTTGTTATTTCAAAAATAAATGGTGGTAATGGCATTCAAAAAAATGATGCAATAAATTATTTGATGAATTCAAATGTTGTATTTAAAGCATATAATGTAACAGTTCCTTCACTTCCTTTAAAAATATCTATGATTTCTTCACAATTTAAATTATTTTATTGTGATATAGGAATGATGACTACTACCTGTGGGTTTGAAACAATTAAAGCAATTATGAAAGACCAACTAGGTATGAATAAAGGATATTTATATGAAAGTATTGTAGCCGAATCATTATATAAAGCCAATATACCATTATATTATTTTGAAAAAAATAGTGGTTTAGAAATTGATTTAGTTATATCTTATAATTGTTTTGCTACACTTATAGAAGTAAAAGCAAAAACCGGTAATACAAAGTCAAGTAAAACTGTTTTATCGCACCCTGAACATTATGGAATAACCAAATTAATAAAATTTGGTGATTACAATATTGGTTATGAAAATGATATTCTTACTTTACCATATTATTTAGCGTTTGCTTTAGGAAAAGATTATGAAAACATTTAAAATGCAGCAATTTCTTGCTGCATTATTTATTTTCTTTATAAATATAATTTAGAAAAAATATCATTATAAATTTAACATCTTCTCTAAATTCTATTAAAACTAATACATTACATTAATTTAGTTAATATTTCATTAATCGTATTAAGTATAGTGCTATTTGTATCAATTTCTATATCCAAACATTGTTTATAAGTAGATATTCTTTCTTGATATAATTTATTAATTGAATTTTCATCAACTAATAAAGGTCTATCTATATATGCTCTTTTGTTTTCTTTTATAAAAGATAAATCTCTATTTAAAAATATAACTATTGAATTACGCATAATTATATTTCTATTTTTTTCTAATATCAAAGATCCTCCACCTAAAGAAATTACTTTTCCTTTATTTTTAAACACTTCTTTAATAACATCATGTTCTATTTCTCTAAATTTATCTTCTCCATATAAATTAAAAAATTCTTTAATAGACATATGTATATTTTTTTCAATTTCTTCATCAGTATCAATATGTTCTAGATTAAGGCAACTTGCTAATTTACCTGAAATTGTTGTTTTACCGGTAGCAGGTAGCCCAATTAAAACTAAATTTAAATTTTCTAACATTATTTGTCTATAAACACTTCTTGAATTAACTAATTTTCTTTTTGGATAAAATAATTTATGTGAATAATAAGCTTGTTCTACTAACATTTCTAAGCCAGATAAAATCTTAATTCCTCTTTTTTTTGCTTCTAATAAAAAATTAGTTCTAAATGGATTATATATTACATCAATACAACATTTTAAAGAAGTAAATTTATCTAAATTAATTAATAATTTATCATCAATATGAGGATACATTCCACAAGGAGTAGTGTTAATAATGTAATCTACATCAAATTTATTTTCTGCTTCTAAATATGTTATTTTATCTTTTCCTTTAGTTCTTGAAACTATATATACTTCTTTTATACCTTCATCAATTAAACATGTTTTAATTGTTTTACTAGTGCCACCACTACCTAAGATTAATGCTTTTTTATTTTTAAATGAGATATTATTATTTTTACACATATTTAAAAAGCCATAATAATCTGTATTATAACCTTTTAAAACACCATTATTATTTATAATTGTGTTAACCACTTTTGTTTTATTAGATATTTCATCAAATTCATCAATATATTTTAAGACTTTTTCTTTATATGGAATAGTAACATTTAAGCCTAAGAAATTTTTATTTTTCATGAATTCATCAAATTCATTTTCATTTAATGGCATTAAAAAATAATCTTTATCATTAAATAAATTATGTATTTTTTTAGAATATGAATGATTTAATTTTTCTCCAATTAAATAATTATTCATGCCTATTCTCCATTAAATCATATATAGCATAATAAGTTAATGCATCAATAACTGGCCTTATTCTATGTACTATACATGGATCGAATCTTCCATTTAACTTTAAATCAATATTCTCTTTATTAATAATATTAATAGATTTTTGTTTAGCTAAAATAGAAGGTGTAGGTTTAATAAATGTTTTAAAATAGATAATATCTCCATTACTTATTCCTCCATTTATTCCCCCATTGTTATTTGATAAAAATTTAATTCCATTATCATATCTTATTTGATCATTATATTCTAATGCACTCATAATAGAAACATTTTCATTACCAAAAATAATTCCTTTTATACCTCCAATAGAAAAAATTAAATGTGAAATATAAGATTCTACACTATCAAAAAATGGTTCACCTAACCCTATTTTTATTCCAGTAATAAATGTTTCAATCGTACCACCAATTGAATTATTATTTTGTTTATATCTTCTTATTTCTTCTTTCATTAATTCACCTTTTTCTTCATTAAAGGTAGAAAAAGAAGATTTATTTAATTGTATAATTTGTCCATTTAAATTATTTAAATCTAATTTATCATCATTTATTTTACCAATAGAAGAAATATGGCTATATACATATATATTTTGTTTATTTAATATTTGTTTTATTAAAGCACCTAAAACAATAATAGGAGAGGTCATTCTACCTGAAAACATGCCTCCACCACGATAATCATTAAATCCATTATATTTTATAAAGCTAGTTAAATCACTATGTGAAGGTCTAATAATTCCTTTTTGATAAGAAGAAGAATTTTGATTATTATTTTCTAAGATAAAAGTAAGGGGTCCACCAGTAGTATAATTATTAAATATTCCACTTAAAAAAATAATTTTATCTTCTTCATTTCTACTAGTAGATAAATCATCATGGGTTTTTCTTTTTTTTAATTCATTTTCTAAATATATTTGATCAATATATATACCCGCTTTTAAACCGTCAATAGTTAAACCAACACAATAAGAATGTGATTCACCAAATAAAGATATTTTTATATTTTTTCCAAAACTTGAAC
>URVS01000166.1 GCA_900551385.1 uncultured Mollicutes bacterium
ACATTTTCCAGTGCATGAGATCGCAATGATGATGAGTATTGCGCTGCGTTTTATTCCTACATTTATGGATGAAACGGATCGGATCATGAAAGCGCAGATGGCCCGCGGGTCAGATTTCGACAGCAAAAATCTTATTAATAAAATAAGAAAATACAAAATTTGACAATAATTATTTTTTAATGTATTCTAAAATTGTAAACAAAGATTAGGGAAAATAATTTGTTTAACAAGGGAGAAATATATGATAATAAAAAAATTAAATTCATTATCAAATAATTCTGGATCTTATATGACTACACCATCAAATAATGGGCAAACTGAAATATTAGTTTGTATTGGTTTTATAGTTATTGCAGTAGTTGCAATAGCATTAATTCCTGAAACTGGTGGAGCAAGTTTATTATTGTTAGGAGCTTAAAATAAAATGAAAAAATTAAATTATATTGTTACTCACTCAAATTTAGTCAAAACACCGAAAAGAGTTCATGAAAAACTTAAAGCAACTTATGAAAAATATTATGAATATCTTAAAACAATAACTGATGTTTGTGATAAGAATTTACTTGACTTGTACAACAAAACTGAACATTTACATGATTATATCATTAAAGAAATTAAATATTCTCCTTGGAAAAAAACATTTTCAATTAAGTTTTATAATTATGGATATATTTACGAAGATTGCACTATTATAATAAAAAATGTTCATAAGATTTCTATAAAAGGGGAATATGATGATGAATATTATGATGATCTTCTACGAAAGCCAGAAGATTGTATAATAGTTTGTGAAATTGGATATTATGATGGAAAAAATTATTTAGGAATGACAACTTGGCAAGGATTAGATATTGATATTTATTTTGAAAGAATGGATATAATTGGAAAAATGCTTAACACAGCTTCCAAAGCTTAATTGGTAAAATGTAATGTAATTTAATTATTCAAGGCATAGATAAAGTAAAACAATGATTAAAAAGGAAACGATTGATTAGAACACATTTTGGTAAATAGAAATGAAAATATATGCATATAAATCAAATAGACAATTTTGTTGTGATATTAGAACTATTAAAAACATTTTCAATAAAACAAATATAGAAATTAGTTTTGGTTTTTTTACAACAATTTATGGCACTTCTATTCAAGATAAAAACTATTATTTTTGTAAAAAAAATATAAAAGGTAAAGTAGTTGCAAGCATACAAATGATTGATGGGTATGATACAACAATTTTATCTTTATATGCAATTACAAAAAAAGATTTAAAAAACTATGATTTAGCAAAAATACAAGAAGATTTTAAAAATAATATATTACCAAAAATATATGATTTTTATATGGATCATTTGGAATATAAAGATAATAATTTTCAATATATTTTACTTGTTGATTTAGTAGAAGACAAATTGTTTATTAGAAGTGGAAGGTTTTAAAATGAAAAAATTTTTTTACAATTTAGAATTTGATTATATAAATAGTTATGGTACTGAAGAATATCTTGATTTAGGTGTATTTTCTACACCTAAGAAAGCAAAAGATAAAATAGCAAAGAGTATGAAATTACCAGGGTTTGATAAATATACATTAGATAATTACAAAATTATAAAATTTGGAGTAAATGTTCCATCAAAAGATTTTAAAAAAGAAAATATTAAATTATATAATGTATGGCACGAATATGAAACAGACGATAATTATTGCTGGACAATTTTTGACTACTTTATTACAAAAAAAGAAGCGAAAAAGCAAATTGAATATTTGAAAAAACATAGTAGATTAGGGAAAAAATATCCTAACAATTTCGATATAGATGTTACAATAGTCGATTATGACATGTATTTTGGATATGGATTATAAATTTAATAATAATATTATTTAATCATATAAAAAAACAATAAATTAATTATTTTAACTTATTGTTTTTAGAGTATTTTGTCGAAAAATAATTTATTGTTTAAATATTTGCTATAAAACTACTAATTAACTTATAATATACTAATTTTCGACTAATTATTTACTTTTTCTTTCTTTTTTAACAAATATGTTTTATTTTCATTACCATGAATTAATCTTTTTATATTTGAAGAATGTCTTATAATAAGCAATAAGGCAACAACGCCAAGTAATAATGTATAATAAATGTCATAAGTCATATTGAAATACATACCATATTTTGTAAATGGAATTAAAGATATAAGGACTATTGAAATTGAGGTTAAAATTGAACCAAGAGAAACATATTTTGAAATTAATACTATAAGAATAAATAATGTTATTCCAATTAAAGCAATTATCCAATTTGTAGCTAAACAAATACCACCTAGACAAGCAACAGATTTACCACCTTTAAAAGAGAAAAAGCATGGAAATGTATGTCCAATACATGAAGCAAAACCAGCAATATAAGCAAAATATGTTGGATCAATTACTAAAGCTTCTTTAATAACTGATATATTTGAGATAACAAAATATGTTACCCAAATTGATATCATTGTTTTTAATATGTCTAAAATAATAACTAATAAACCAAATTTTTTACCTAATATTCTTCCTGTATTAGTACCACCAGAATTATGTGAACCCATTGTTCTTATGTCAATACCAAAAAATATCTTACCAACTAAGACTCCATTTGATATAGAACCTAATAAATATCCAAAAATTATAGAGCAAATTACACCTAAAGCGATAAACATTTTAAATTTCTCCTTTTGTTTTACATTAAAAATATAATATATTATATTTATGGATTTATAAAGAAAAATTTGTTATAATCCTTATTAAGAGAAATTTTAGAGGTACAAAAAATGGAAGACAATTATAGTGCTAGTTCATTATCAATACTACATGATCTTGAGCCTGTTACCACTCGTCCTGGTATGTACATCGGATCAACTGACTATTTGGGTACTCATCATTTAGCATGGGAAGTAATTGATAATGCAGTTGATGAAGCTCTTGCGGGGTATTGTGATACCATCCAGGTAACGATAAATAAAGATAATTCCGTAACAGTCATTGACAATGGACGAGGCATTCCGGTCGGAATCAACCACAAAGCAGGTATTCCGGCGGTAGAAGTCGTGTTTACGATCCTGCATGCTGGCGGAAAATTCGGCGGTGGCGGATATAAAGTTTCCGGTGGTCTGCATGGTGTAGGTGCGTCTGTTGTAAATGCACTTTCTACACATCTTGAAGTTACGATTTACCATGAAGGTAAAATTTATCGTCAGCGATATGAAAGAGGAAAAGTAGTATATAAATTAAAAGTGATCGGAGAATGTGATCCAAAGAAAACAGGTACAACGGTTACATTCCTGCCGGACAGCGAAATTTTTGAAGAAACAGTTTTTGATTTTAATGTGCTTAAACAGAGACTTCGTGAGATGGCATTTCTTACAAAAAATATCAAGATTGTTTTAAGAGATGACCGTCCGGAAGAACCAATCGAAAAGACGTTCCATTATGAGGGCGGTATCAAGGAGTTTGTGACTTACCTGAATAAAGGCAAGACACCGCTTTACCCGGATATTATTTACTGTGAAGGAATGAAGGATAATATTTATGTGGAAGTTGCCATGCAGCACAACGATGGATACACCGAAGGTTCCTACAGTTTTGTAAATAACATCACGACTCCGGAAGGCGGAACCCATCTGACTGGTTTTAAAAATGCACTGACAAAGACTTTTAATTCTTATGCGAGACTGAATAAACTGATCAAGGACACCGAGACACTTTCCGGTGATGATATCCGTGAAGGTCTTACCGTGATCGTAAGCATCAAGATTGAAGATCCGCAGTTTGAAGGTCAGACCAAGCAGAAACTGGGCAACAGTGAGGCACGAGGTGCCGTTGATAATATTGTTTCCGAGCAGCTGATGATCTATCTGGAACAGCATCCGCAGGTTGCAAAAATGATCCTTGAGAAATCTATCATGGCTCAGAGAGCGAGAGAGGCAGCCAGAAAAGCAAGAGATCTGACCAGAAGAA
>URVS01000167.1 GCA_900551385.1 uncultured Mollicutes bacterium
TAGTGTAATAATGTGGAGTTACCGGAAGAACTAACAACACTGTCGGCTAATAAAACGGCTTCACTTAAGTTATCAAGGGCAAGTCCTATGCAACCTGAAAGTAAACAGGTGCAACCTATAATTATTATTGATAAGTATTTCATTAAAAATCTCCTTCTAAAACAATAATTAAATACTATAGTTTCTTTAGTAAAAAGTCAACGCAAATATAAAATGCAAAAACCAAAATAATTTAAAAATTATATTTAAAATATGTTATTATAAAAGTAAGAATAAAATTGTTGCGGAGTGAATGTATATGCAAGATATAAAAATAAAAAATTACAAAAGGCTTATTTTATCTGTTTTTATTGGAACTAGTTTAATTTCTGGTGAAGAAATGATTGAAAATAGTAAAGGTAAAGCTATTGAAAATTTACATTATGTTGGAGATACTATTTGGGACTTAAAAATATAGGAGTTAAAAATAGAATGTCTTCAAATAATATTAAATTAAAATATGATTCAGGAAATATATTATCTAAAGATGTACATAGTATAGGAATCATTGCATTAGGTTCACATAGAGAAAATCATGGTGCTGCTCTTCCTATTGATACTGATTCAAAGATAGCTGCAAATGTTGCATTAAATGTAGCTACTAAGACTGGTGCCACTTTTCTAGGTATTTTTTATGGAGCTACTGAATATGATTATATTAAACATGGCCATCATTTAAAAAAAGATGATCTTGTAAATAAACAAATAATACCACAACTAATTAATATAAAAAAGCAATTAAATATTAAGTCTGTAATTATAGTAAATGGACATGGTGGTAACAATCTTATTATAGAGGATATTGATAAAATATCCAAAAAAACAGAACTAAAAATTATATTCAACAATTCAATTATTGAAAGTGAAGGTCCTCATGCATGTACTGGTGAATTATCAATGGGTGCTGTGTTAGGTATTACTGATATGACTTCTCTTAAAGAACATGAAAATTTTATTAAACACCCTGAAGTTGGAATGGTTGGCCTAAAAGAAGCAAGAGATAATGAGCCAATAATAAATAAAGAAGCCCTAACTATTGAAAAAGAAGGTTTTGAAGTTAACATGATACTTGGACAAGATATGCTAGAAAATGCTCAAAAAGAAATAATTAATGAGGTTAAAAAATTATTATAATCTAATTTCTTCCCTCTATTTTTTTAATTAAATTCCTACAATTATTACTTAAATTCTTATTATTAAATGCAAGACTTATTCTAGATATTGCTTCTAATGTTCTAATTACCTGATCAAGCCAACTGAAAATATCTCCAGGATAGATATGTACATCATAATTTGTCATGAAATACTTACTAATATGATTTGGATCCCACCCATGTAATCTTTGTCTTATTATCTTATCAGAAATATTTACTTCCAGACAATTACAAAAAGGTTTTTCTTGACAATTACATGATAAAAAGTCAATTTGTAGTGAAATTAACTTATCTGTATATTGTGGATCTATTTTTGCAATAACATCCCCCGTTGTTATAATATCTCTTGTTGAATCTGCAAATAGTCTTGAACTTACATTTGTTTTTAAAGCAGATGAAAGTCTGTTAATCAATCGACTACTAAGATATGCACTGTCAAATGGTTCTAATTTTTCAACAGTTACGAGTGGATCTTGTTTTAAATGTTTTTTAATATATTCTGCCTTATATATTTTTAAAAAGGATAAAGATACTGCTCTTCCATACTTTGTAGCCATATACATATTTTTTTTACCATTAATATTTTTAATTAATTTCTTATCATACAATACATCCATAACTTCATCAAAAAGTATAGGTGTTTCTAGTTTATCATATTTATCTTTGAGATTTTGTGTATTTGCATTTCTTATTGCACTAATATCTGCAAGTACCTGTTCATAAACATCATCTTCACTATACTCCACATTTATATTATCCACATCACTATCTAATAATTCAATTGCAACTTGTTCTTCTGAATCTCCATTATATTCCTTTCCAAGTTCTGGAAGTAAATATACCCTACCAATATCATGAAATGATGGTCTTCCAGCACGACCCAACATCTGTGAAAATTCATTGTTTGTTAACCATTTATTTCCCATTCTAAGTGTTTCAAACAAGACCTGCGAAGCTGGAAAATCCACCCCTGCAGCTAATGCTGCTGTAGTTACAACGGTTGATATTTGTTGATTTGCAAATTCCTTTTCTATCTTTAATTTTTTAGAATAGGAAAGACCTGCATGGTATGCTGCTGTTGTAAGTCCTTTTTTTGATATTTGTTGTGCAATTTGGTGTGTTTTACGTCGTGAATTTGTAAAGACTATTGTTTGACCCTTATAACCCTTAGATGATTTTGAATCAAATTCCTTCTTAGATAATCTGGCAAGTAGATCTTTTTTCTCATATTCACTTTTTGCAAAGATCAAATGACGTTCCAATGGAACTGGTCTTTCCTTATATTCAACAAGTTTCATTTTAAAATCATTTGCTACTTGTTTCGAATTTTTAACTGTTGCTGATAATCCTATTAACTGTGCTTTAGGAAAGATTGTCATTAATCTTTGAACTAAGCCATTTAGTCTTGGACCTCTTTCTTGTTCATCAAGCATGTGAATTTCATCAATAACAACAGTGCCAATATTTTTTAGTTCATTATAATTTCCAGAACGTAAAATAAAATCTAATCCTTCATATGTTGCAACGATTATATCTGCATTTTTCACAGATTTATTTGCTATTGTAAGTTCTCCTTTAGCTTTCACACGATTAGAACCTACTTTAATTGCAACATTTAACCCTAATGGTTTGTATTGTTTTTTAAAATCCCTATATTTTTGGTTAGCTAATGCTACAAGAGGTGTTAGATATATTAATTTTTTGTGATTCAATGCCTTTGGAATTCCTGCTAATTCTCCAACCAATGTTTTTCCTGAAGCAGTTGCAGATACTATGAGTAAATTTTCATTCTTAAGAAGTCCTGCTTTAAGAGCTAATATTTGTACAGGTAATAAATATTTTACTTTTTTAGCAAGAATATTTTTAAATGAATTTGGAATATTTAATTTTTTAACACTTATCTTTGGATATTTTGCTTTTTTTACATTGATTTTATCATAAATTGTTAAATTATCATGTTTAATAGGATTAAAATGAGGATCAAAAATCTGTAAAATTTTTTCTAAATCATGTGTCTTCTTAAGTAATTTCCTAAAACTTGGATATGACACATCAGAATATCCTTTTAAATGCATCACATGTTTAATTTCCTTTTCAGCACAATGTTTACAAATATATTCCCCATATAATTTGTATGAAGCTGATTTTTTTAGTATTGTTATGTTACCTTCAAATGTACAATGTCTACATATATGTGTTAGTTTATATGGAATATTAAGTGAATTTAACATTGATTCTATTTCTTCATCTTCAGTAGCAAGTAGTACATTCTGTTTTCTTAATGTTCTAATAACATCCTTTGGTGATTTTAATGTTTCAACATTATCTTGTTTTATAATAAATCGTTGAGGTCTTATTTTGCCATTGTCTTCATGTAACTTAAAATAACTATAAAATAATGGTTTTCGTTGATTATTAAGGGCACCCTTTGCTGAACCTATAGGATATAATTCAATTATTTTTTTATTACGTCTTAGTATTATCATGTTATCAAAAAAATTTTTTTACTTATAAAACATTTTTTTTCTTTCAGTTATATCTATACTATATATTTCTTAATTCTATAATATTTTTATTTAGAAAAATAAAATATCATATTTAAATAAATGTTTTAACATAGCCATATATACAAGAAAATAGAGTAAGTTAAAAAACAAAAATTCTAAAATAAAGGTGTGAAATTATATGTATAATATGGGAGCATCAACAAAACCAGGATATGATATTGCTAATAAAAGTAGAGAAATTATTAAATCATTAATTGATGATGAAACTAAGAATTTAACATATGAGGAACG
>URVS01000168.1 GCA_900551385.1 uncultured Mollicutes bacterium
GTAAGGAAGAGAATCCTTATAAAACTAAGCATAGTAAAAACTAGATGCAATATACGTTTTTGTAAAAGTAAAGGCAATTATGAAATTAGATATATGGTTAATTTGAGCTTAGTTTAATTTTAAATAAAAATATTAGTGGTGATTTATTTTTATTGAAAGGAATATGATTTTTATTTTAGAATAGAGTAGTTGAGGATATTTTATGAAAATAGGTTTTGATAATGAATTATATTTAAAATTGCAATCTGAAAATATTTTAAAAAGAATGGAAAAGTTTGGTGAAAAACTTTATATCGAATTTGGTGGTAAACTTTTTGATGATTATCATGCTTCAAGAGTTTTACCCGGATTTCAACCAGATTCTAAATTAAAAATGCTTTTAAGAATAAAAGAAAAAGTTGAAATTGTAATTGTAATAAACGCGAATGATATTCAAAAAAATAAAATACGTAATGATATAGGTATTAATTATGAAAAAGAAGTTTTAAGATTAATTGATGCTTTTAATGATTTTGGTTTAACTGTCGGTTCTGTTTGCATAACTCATTATAAATCTATTCCACAAGTTGATTCTTATATTGATAAATTGAATCATTTGGGTATTACAACATATAAACATTATGAAATAGAAGGTTATCCTCATGATATTACTAAAATTATTTCTGAAGAAGGTTTTGGTAAAAATGATTATATTAAAACTACTCATCCTGTTGTAGTGGTCACTGCTCCTGGACCTGGATCAGGAAAAATGGCTACCTGTTTAAGTCAACTTTATCATGAAAATAAAAATGGTATAAAAGCTGGATATAGTAAATATGAAACTTTTCCTATATGGAATTTACCTTTGAATCATCCGACTAATATTGCTTATGAAGCTGCGACTATCGATTTAAATGATATTAATATGATAGATCCTTATCATTTAGAAGCATATAATAAATTAACAGTTAATTATAATCGTGATGTTGAAATATTTCCTGTTTTAAGAAGTATGTTTCAAGCAATTTATGGTAATTGTCCATATAAATCACCTACTGATATGGGAGTTAATATGGCTGGTTTTGCTATTATTGATAATGATGTTGTAGAAAAAGCATCTAAAGATGAAATAATTAGAAGATATTTAAATGCTAGAGTGGATTATAAAAATGCAAAAATCAGTCATGAAACATTAGAAAAAGCTCATGGATTATTACAAAAAGTTGGTATAGATGTAACTGATAGAAAATGTGTTGTTGCGGCTTTAAAAAAACATGAAGAAACTAATCAAGATACAATGGCTTTAGAATTAGAAGATGGAACAATGATTACTGCAAAAACTTCTTCACTTCTTTTAGCGCCTTCAGCTTTAGTTTTAAATGCTTTAAAATATTACGCTAATATTGCTGATAATCTTCCATTATTACCAAGAATGATTATTGAACCAATATCAAAATTAAAAACTGAAATTTTAGGTAATCATAATCCTAAATTACATGTTAATGAAGTATTAAATGCTTTAGCGATTTCAGCTCAAACTAATCCACTTGCTGAATTAGCTATTCAAGAATTACCAAAATTAAAAAATGCACAAGCTCATTCTACAATTATTCTTTCTGAAGTTGATATGAATGTTTTGAAAAAATTAAAAATAGATGTTACATGTGAACCTGAACATTATGCACATAGGTTATATAATAAATAGAGTGTTTAGAATCAATAACTAACCATTTATAAGTTATTTACTAGTTCATGCTTTTTTCATGTATTTTATTTTTAACATTATATATTGTGCTAAATATTTTAAATGTAAGTCTTTATTATAATGATTAATTATCATTGATTACGAATCTCATTCCGAATGTTTTAGCAATTTCAATCCGAGAGATTTTCACTTTATAATCCGAATGATTTCTAATTTTTAATCCGAGAGTTTTTAACTTTAATTTTATAAATGTCAATATAAATTAATATTGGTAATAAATTATATATAAAAGTTTTAAATTAATATAAAGTTAAATAGATAATTGATAATTTATGATATATTTGTTACACTAATAATTAGAAATGGTGATACATATGAATCAAAAATACAATGATATTATTGAAAATATAATAAAATCTAATGATGGATGCGTATCAAGAAAAGATGCTATTGCAAATGGAATACCTCCTTCGGCATTTAATAGATATGTTCGAAGAAATGGTTTTGTAAAAGTTAGTCCTGGCGTTTACACAAAAGTGGATGGAGCAATAGATGAACTTTTTCAATTACAAAAAAGATATTTTAAAATTGTATATTCTGGAATAACAGCTCTTTATCTCCTTGGCTTGACTGATAGAATTCCAGATTCAATAGAATTTACAATTCCAAAGGGATATCGCATTAGAAAAGAAAATATTGCATCAAATATGATTTGTCATATAGAGAATAAAATTAACCTTTTCCAAAAAGGAAATGTTATTGTAAAAACAATGTTTGGAAATGAAGTTTGTTGTTATTCAAAAGAAAAGATGATTGTTGAGATGATTTGGAAAATGAATGAATATGATTCTGAACTATTTCTTAAAGCGGTAAAGACATTTCTAAAAAATAAAAATAAAGATATGGATTTTCTATTTGAGTATGCTAGAATGAGAAAAATAGAAGAGAAGGTGTATCAAATTTTGGAGATTATGAATTATGAAAATTAACAAAGATTCGCTTTCTATGAGAGCAAAGAACATTGCAAATATGAAAGATGTAAATGTGAACATTGTTTACTCAAGATATTTTTTTGACTGTTTTCTAAAGAGACTATCTATATCTTGTTATGCAGATAAATTTGTGCTTAAGGGATGATTGTTTCTTTCATCGGTGCTTGGTATTGATAAAAGATTTACGATAGATATTGATTTTATTTTGAGAAAAATTCGTATGGAACATGATACCATCATTGCTATCATGAAAGAAATTTGTCAAATTGATGCTGATGACAATGTTACTTTTCAATATATAGGTGATTCTGAAATAAAAAAGGATGATGTTTATGGTGGTTTTAGTATTAATATTGAAGGAAAACTGGATAATGTTAGACAGCGTTTTGATATAGATTTGGCAACTTCAGATATTGTTTATCCAAGTGATTGTGATTATGAATATCAATGTTTGGTCACTGGTGAGAAAATTCACTTGAAAAGTTATTCTATTGAAAGTGTCATTGCTGAGAAAATGCATACTTTTTTTTAAAAGGAGTTATTAATAGTAGAGCAAAAGACTTGTATGACCTTTATATTTTGGAAAAAATTGTAGAAAAAAATAATGATAATCTAAAAAAGGCGTTTATGATAACTTGCCAAAATAGAAAATATGAAACTGATAAAGAAGCCGCTATTAAAATTCTTAAATCAGTTTCTTCAAATATTTCACAAAGAAATAGATGGAATTTGTATACAAGAAAAATTAGCTATGCTAAAGATATTTCATTTGATGATGTAATTGCATCTATTAATCGCTTAATTGAATTATTATTTTAAAATAGAATTTCAGTGAAAATATAAATTAGTTTAACTTGCAAATGGACATTAAAATATATAAATTAATGTGTATATGAAAGAAAAAAATATAAAATAATTTGTGAATAATAATAAGTAAGACATAAATTTTAGAAAATAAAATTTTATAAATCATTTTTTTATTAACATGTAATTGTCCTATATATATTAATTACATAGGACAAAATGTCCTGCATTAATTATAAAAAGAGGACAATATATAATGGTAATATTTTATAATTGATATTATATCTATTATCTTAAGTTGTTTATTAAAATTTTTATTTTGCTTTTGTAAGCTTTAAATCTTTTTATAAATTTTTAAAAATCTTATATATCTAATTCTTTTTTTAATTCATCCATACCGGAATATCGTAGTGATGAAGGATCATTCATCATTTTTTTTGCCTTCTTCAATGGCATTAATAGAATTATTGTTAGGTATTTCAATCTTTAATTCAAAAGGAATACCATG
>URVS01000169.1 GCA_900551385.1 uncultured Mollicutes bacterium
GAGGTTGATCAATGAAATATAATTTTGATAAATTAACTGATAGAACTAAGCAAAATTCTTTAAAATGGGATATTAAAGAAAATGAATTACCAATGTGGGTGGCAGATATGGATTTCGAAGTAGCTGAACCTATTGTTAATGCTTTAAATAATAGATTAAATCAAAAAATATTTGGATATAATATTATTCCTTCATCATGGTATGATTCTATTATTTCATGGTGGGAAAGAAAACATCATTATTTGATGAAAAAAGAAGATATTTTATTTTCTACTGGTGTTGTTCCTTCTATTTCTAGTGTGGTTAGAAGATTAACTTTACCTGCAGAAAATGTTTTAATTCAAACTCCAGTTTATAATATCTTTTTTAATTCAATAATTAATAATGGAAGAAATGTTTTAGAATCAAAATTAATTTATGAAAATAATAAATATCATGTTGATTTTGAAGATTTAGAACAAAAATTAAAATTACCTCAAACAAGACTTATGATTTTATGTAATCCTCATAATCCGATTGGTAAAATTTATACAAAAGAAGAATTGGCTAAAATTGGCCATTTATGCTATATGAATAATGTTATTATTTTAGTTGATGAAATACATTGTGATATAGTTGATCCAAATAAAGAATATAATGCATTTCAAAATATTAATGATGAATGCAAATATAATTCTATTATGTGTGGCGCGCCTACTAAATGTTTTAATTTAGCAGGTTTACAAACTTCATTTATGTGTATTCCTAATAAAGATATTTTTAATAGAGTAAATCGAGGGATTAATAATGATGAAATAGCAGAACCTAATACATTTGCTATTCAAGCATGTGAAGCAGCTTTTAATGAAAGTGAAGACTGGTTAAAACAAATGCAACAATATATTTATGAAAATAAAATTATAGTTAAAAATTTTATTTTAGATAATAATTTACCTGTTATTTTAATTGAAAGTGAAGCAACATATTTATTATGGATTGATTGTAGTAAAATATGTTTTGATACTGATGAATTATGTGATTTTATAAGAGAAAAAACAGGTTTATATTTATCTTCTGGTAAACAATATGGTGAAAGTGGTAAATCATTTATTAGAATGAATATTGCTTGTCCAAAAATAAGATTAAATGATGGTTTAAATCGTTTTAAATTAGGTATAAATTTATATTTAAATAGATAGGAGGATTTATGGAAAACTTTATTTATTGTACACCTACTAAATTATATTTTGGTAAAGATTCAATTTCTAATTTAGTGAATATTTTAAAACCATTAGGTAAAAGAGTATTATTAACTTATGGTGGAGGTAGTATTAAAAAGAATGGTTTATATGATGAAGTAAAACAATTATTAAAAGATTTTGAAATTTTTGAATTAAGTGGAATTGAACCAAATCCTAAATATGAAAGTGTTGTTAAAGGGGCTAAAATCTGTAAAGAAAATAATATTGATGTAATTTTAAGTGTAGGTGGTGGAAGTGTTATAGATTGCTCTAAAGCTATTTCAAGTGCTGCTTTATATGATGGTGAAGCTTGGGATTTAATTACTTATAAAGTAAAAACAACTCGTGCATTACCGGTTGTAGATATTATAACTCTTGCTGCTACTGGATCTGAATATGATAGTGGTGGAGTCATTTCAAGAAAAGAAACAAACGATAAAGTTGGTTATATAGATGAGCATTTATTCCCAGTTGCTTCTATTTTAGACCCTACATATACTTTTACTGTTTCTAAATATCAAACAGCTGCTGGTACTATTGATGCAATTAATCATGTTTTAGAACAATATTTTTGCTCAGAACATACTTTATTAACTGATGGAATGTGTGAAGCGACTATAAAAAGTTTAATGAAAAATGTAGTTATTGCTTTAAATGAACCGACAAATTATGAAGCAAGAAGTGAATTGATGTTAGATTGTTCTTTAGCTTGTAATGGTATTTTATCTTTAGGTAATTCTTCTTCTAATTGGCCTTTACATGCAATAGAACATGCTTTAAGTGGCTTTTATGATATTACTCATGGAGTAGGATTAGGTATTATTACACCAAGATGGATGAAACATATTTTAAGTGAAAAAACTGTTGATAGATTAGCTCAATATGGAACTAACATTTTTAATATTGATAAAAATTTAAATAAATATGAAATAGCAAATAAAAGTATAGAATTAACATATAAATTTTATAAATCACTTGGAATTCCAATGACTTTAAAAGAAGTTAATATTGATAATACTAGATTAAAAGAAATTGCTCACCATATTTTTACTTGTGAACATGTTAATAGTGGATGGGTTCCACTTAATGAAAAAGATATATTAGATATTCTAAATGATTCTTTAGAGGAAATGTATGATTAAATATGTATTTTTTGATTTAGATGGAACATTACTTGGAATGAATCACGAAGAGTTTTCCAAAAATTATTTTATTTTATTAACTAAAGAAATTGCTCAATATGGTTTTGATCCTACTTTAGCTCAAAAAGGCATTTATTATGGATTAAAATTAATGATTGGAAATGATGGCAATAAAACTAATGAAGAAATGTTTTATCAAGGCTTTAAAGAATTTTTAGGTGAAAAAATATTATTATATAAAGATAAATTAAATGAATTTTATAAACATAATTTTTTATTATTAAAAAAATATTGTTATGTTCATAAATTAGCTAATTATATTATTAAAAAATTAAAAGAAAATAATTATCATTTAGTTTTAGCTACTAATCCTATTTTTCCTCGTATAGCTACTTTAGAAAGAATGAAATGGGCTTTAATTGACGAAAACGATTTTGATTTAATTACTACATATGAAAAAGAATGCTTTTGTAAACCAAATTTAAAATATTATGAAAGTATTATTAATAGATTCAATATAAATCCTAAAGAATGTTTAATGGTTGGTAATGATGTTAATGAAGATATGGTCATTAATAAATTAGGAGCGAATGTATTTTTACTAACTAATGATTTACTTAATATTCATAATGTTGATATTAATCTTTACCCTCATGGTGATTATGATGAATTAATTAAATTTTTAAATAAAACATTAAATATTGAAATTTAAAATAATATATTTGAAACAATATTAAGATACTTTGAATAGTGTCTTTTTATTTAGTTAATTGATAGAAATAGTAAATTATATTTGATATAATTATTTCAATAAAAAGGTATATTAAATGAAAAAAGTTATTATTGCAGAAAAACCATCTTTAGCAAAAAATATTGTTTCTAGTATAGATTCAAAAATGAAAAGAAAAGATGGATATTTTGAAAATGATCAATATATTGTAACTTTCGCGTATGGCCATTTATTTACTTTATACGATATTGAAAAATATTTTCCTGATTATGACCCTCATAAAAAATATTTATGGAAATTAGATATTTTGCCTTTTTTTCCTCAAGAATTTAAATTTGGTTTAACTAATGATGAAGGAATTATTAAACAATTTAAAATTATTAGAGAATTAATCAATAGAAATGATGTTGATGGAATAATAAATGCTGGTGACTCTGATAGAGAAGGAGAAATTATCATTAGAATTATTTTAAAATATGCTTTAAAAGAAAATAAAACTATATATAGATTATGGATGCCAGATCAAACTAGTAAAACTATTCAAAAAGAATTAAATGAATTAAAAGAAGACTCTTATTATGATTCTTTAGCAAATGAAGGTTTTGCCAGAACTTATATGGATTGGTGTTATGGTATTAATTTAACTAGATTTGCTTCTATTAAAGCAAAAACTTTATTAAGAGTAGGTCGAGTTGTTTCACCAATAGTTAACGCTATATATGATAAAGAAATGGCGATAAATAATTTTATACCAAAAAAATATTATATTTTAAGTAGTAAAGAAGAAACTAATGGTGAAATAATTGAATTAAATTCAAAATTTGAATTTAATCTAGAAGATAAAGAAAAAATGTTGCAATTACAAAATGAATATAATTCTACTAAAGCATTTGTTA
>URVS01000170.1 GCA_900551385.1 uncultured Mollicutes bacterium
TTATGTGTAGGTTCATTTTATTCATTATTAAATTTTTCAATGATTGGTTCGACCGGTATTTTGATTTTTGATTTAACAACTTTTTATCAGACTATTTCATTATTCTTAATAATATTTTTTATGATTGTTTATTTAATTAATATTAATAGCATAAAAAAAGAAGTAATTAAAAATAATGAGCTTCAAGAACAAATTAGTTTATTATATTCTCGTTCTTTAATTAATTGCATGAATATTGATGAAATTAATAATGGATTATCTACTATTAAAAATGAATTTGAAAAAAGTGTAGAAGAAGGTATGTATACAACTTATTTATTTTCTACATCATTAAGAAATGAAATTAATGGGCTTGATTATTATTTATTACCATTTGATATTGAAAGTAAAAAATTATTAGATAAAATTGCTTTTAAAAATATTGAAACTAAGAAAAATATTAATGTTATTTTCGATGTTGAAGAAACTAATTATTTAATACCTTCTACTTTCTTTAGTGAAATTATTGATGAGGTTTACTTTAATGTAAATAACGATGATGATATATTTATTACATTAACTAAGAAAAAGAAAACACATTTAGAAATACAAGTAAATTCTTATAGAAAAAATAAAATTCCAATAATTGATAACTTAATTAAAAGAATGGATTTATTAAATTGGAATTTATCCATTAAAGAAAATAGTGATTCCACCATTTATGAATTAGAAAGTAGGTAAACATGAATAAAGATTTAATGATTATTATAGTTGATGATGAATTAGAAGCATTAACACACTTTTTATATCAAGTAGTAGAAGAAAAAAATATTTGTTATAAATTTTTTAATACAAATCCTCTTGAAGCAATTGATTATGTAAAAAAACATGCAGTAGATGCAGCATATTTAGATATAAGAATGGCTACAATTAATGGTTTAGATTTAGCAAGAGAATTAATTAAAGTTAATCCAAGTATTAAAATTATTTTTATAACTGCTTTTTCTTTTGATGAAAAACAAATAAAAGAAGAATTTAAAAATAATCTAGTTGATTTTGTTTATAAACCTTTTAATTATGAAAGAATTAAAAAATCATTTATTTTATTAGGAATAGAAAAACACATTCTCACATTTCAAACATTTGGAGAATTTAATTTTTTAGTTGATAATCACCATGTTAATTTTGTTTCCAAAAAGAGTGAAGAATTATTAGCCCTTATTTTAACTTTTGAAGGCAAAACTTTAACTATGGAAACTGCGATTAATTTATTATGGCCTTTTAAAGAAATAGATTTAGCTAAAAGATTATATCGTGATTCTATTTATAAATTAAGGCAAAAATTAAATGAATATGGAATAGGAAATTTAGTTATTTTCCAAAGAGGTGCTACTAGATTAAATACTGAATTCACTACTATTAATTGTGATTATTGGAATTATTTAAATAATAACAATGATCATTCTTATAATGGATATTTTTTAACTTCTTATAGTTGGAATAAACAAATAAAAGCTTTATTAGATAAAAAGAAGGAAATGATTGATGAAGAAATATAGTATTATTTTTATATACCTTCTTTTCTTTATTTTATCTTTTTTTGATTGGTTTAATAATTTTTATATGATAAAAAAACTTTTTTATTCGTATTTTTTATTGCATGTGCTTTAACAATAGTTATTGTTGAAACAATCTTATTTAGAAAATTTACTTTCAAGAAATTTTTATCATTATTGTTTTATATCTTATTTATTTTATCTATTAAAGAAGCAAGAGGGACATTTATATATTTAGATTTATCATTCTTAGAAAGATATTATTTTTTGTTTTTAACTTTATTTAATTTCTTTAATATAAATAAATATTCTAAAAATGATTTAATCTATATTGAATTATTAATAACTAGTATTTTTTATATTGTTTTTCCTAATAATGGTATCATTATTTCTACATATTTAATTTCTTTTATAATCTTTATTTTATTAAAAAAAGAATATACTCAAAGAAATTTACTTTTTAGTATTAACATTTTATTTTCTTTAATTAATATTTATCATTCTGTATTTGGATTTAATTTCTTATTTTGCAGTTTTTTATTATTTTATAGATATAAAAATATATATCATGAATATAAAGAATTAAATATTAAAGAAAATCATGAACGAGAATGTAAGCTGGCAGCAGGTGGACTTCCTGAGAGCATATGGGAGACTTACTCTTCTTTTGCTAATACAAATGGTGGCACGATTCTGCTTGGTATTAGGGAATACAGAGATTCTTTTACAGTTGAAGGACTGACAGACAAGCAGATTGTTAAATATCAGAAGGATTTCTGGAGTACTTTAAATGACAGAAATAAGGTGTCAAAGAATATCTTGCTGAATCATCATGTCAGACCTGTGATAGTCAGGGAAAAGAAAATACTCAGAATTGATGTTCCTGCGGCAGACAGACACGATAAGCCGGTTTATATTGGGACAGATCCAATGAAAGGCACTTATAAAAGAGATTATGAAGGTGACTTCCTTTGTGCCGAAGAGGCAGTCCGTGCAATGTTTGCAGATCAGAGAGATGTGTCAGGCGATGTGGAGGTGCTGGAAGAGTTTGGATTAGATGTGCTGAATCAGGATACGATAAAAGGCTATAGAATTATTTTTGAACAGCTTCACAGCGGACATCCTTGGAATGCTTTGGAAAATGATGAGTTCCTTATGAAATTAAGGGCAGCAGCAAAGAATAAGAATGGTACATTATCTCCAACGATAGCAGGACTATTATTCTTTGGAGAGGCGTATCACATTACGGAAGTTTTCCCGAATTATTTTCTGGATTATCGTGAGGAATGCGATGATAAAGCAGTACGCTGGTTATTCCGGACACATTCTAACGAAGGGGATTGGAGCGGCAATATATACGACTTTTTCTGTAAGGTGCGTACAAGAATGGACGATGATATAGCAGTTCCATTTGCAAATAGACGAAATGGATATCGTGTAGACAGAGTGGATGTGCATGATGCATTGGAAGAAGCATTGGCAAATGCACTGGCACATGCAAATTATTATGGCAGACGAGGAATCCTTGTGGTTAAAAAGGGTAAGGAACTTAGTATTTCCAAGCCCGGTACTATCAGAGTAACAAAAGAAGAATTTTATGCAGGTGGCAATAGTGATCCACGAAATCCGAATATCTTAAAGATGTTTGGCTTTGTAAATGTCGGTGAGCGTGCCGGAAGTGGTGTCGATAAGATTATGACAGCATGGGCAGAACAAAATTGGAAGAAACCAGAATTTGATTTCTCAGAGCGCAGTGACAGGGTAACATTAAAGCTCGAAGTTGGACAAGTGGTATATATTCCGGGGGCTGCTGATATCAGAAATGAAAATACAAATCAGGAAAAAGCAACTGCTGTGTCAAAAGAAGATAAAATAATTGAGTATATCAGGCAGAATGGAAGTATTTCTTCTCAAAAAGCCGCTGATATAGGTGGTTATAAGTCAAAGACAGGAGCTAGAAAATTGCTTGATAAGATGATAGAAAAAGGATTGATTACGAAGATTGGAAATGGACCGGCAACTAAATATGTGATTTAGTGGTCACATTGCTACTTATCGAACACTTTATTGAACACTATCGGACACTTTTGCGGGCTATCGGATACAAAGTGTTCGATAAGTGACCATTTATCGGACACTTATTAGCATAGGCTGAATAAAAATATTTGTGCAGAGACTAACCGCACAAATGGATTAGAAGGTGAAATATGGATTTACAGAACATACAGGATCAATTAAATACAGAATTTGCCAAATCAGAGACAAGAATCATATTCTGGTTTGATGATAAAGGTGAATACGAGGATGAGGTATCGGAACTGCAGCTTGGTGATGTAAAGCTGCACATTCTTGATGGTACAAACTGGCTCTATTCAAAGTATCTATTAAACGAAGAGGATAGAGAGAGTAAATATCTTGTCTATGCAGCCTTTGCAAAGCCAAG
>URVS01000171.1 GCA_900551385.1 uncultured Mollicutes bacterium
TCTACATTAGCAAATATCTGGTACATAAACATAAAATATAAACTTATTGCTAACGGAGGAATAACATATACAGCATCATAGTATTCACTAGGTGCTAAAATACTAATTACCTCGGGTGAAAATGCCATCATAAAAGCCAATGCTACTGCAACAAACAAAAAAAGCTTATTACACACAGATGAAATATCTCTATATTTCTCTTCTTTTAATCTTTGATATATCCAAGGTGCGAACGCGTTATTAATTGATGTTGTCAATATATTTAATATCATAGCTAAATTATGCGATAACCCGTATATACCTGCCTCAGCCATTCCTATCATTTTACTAATCATAATTCTGTCTGACTGAGACAAAATCAAAGTAGACAAATAATGTGGAACTAATGGTATATTAAATTTTAATGCATATATCCAATACTTTTTTGAAAAAAAATTTTTACCTTTTATATAGTTAATTATATATATAATTCCATAAAAAACAATTACAATACAAGCAGAGCTAATTATTCTAACATCAGCACCAAATTTATCTGGAGTATTTATAACAGAAACTGCCGCTACTAAAGGGCTTAAAACAGAAACAACCAAAGTTAAAATAACCATATTCCTGTATTTAAACTCAAATCTCTGTTTAGCAGACCAAAACGAAAAAGCTGAATTTGCTAAAATCTCCATAAACATTACTATAATCAGAACTCTGCTGATTTCAATCCATAATGATAATTTTTTAAAAAATAGCAAATACAATAATAACATACACAATGTAAGTGTACTTACAAGACCTTGCATTGAAGATAAGAATCCATCTCTGTCATTTTCATATTTAATCATTCCATTATTAAATACACCACTAAACAAATTTAGTGTACAAAAAATAATAAAAATACTTTCCCATGAGTAAAAAATACTTACTACTCCATATTGCTCAGTTGTGAGTAATCTTGTAAAAATTGGAACTGTTATAAAACTAATGCCCTTTTGCACAAATCCACATATCGTAAACCACAATGCTGCCTTGGAAGCAATAGACATTTTATTATATATTTTTTTTGTTTTTTCTAACATCATTTATACCTTTCAAGAAATTCAAAACCAAGATATTTTCTTTCTCTAACAAATTCCAATGTTTCTATAGCCGTCGTAGTAATTGATAAAGCTAAATCATAAAATACACTGTCATCATAATTTAAAACCTCTGTAGGTATGTACTTATCTATGTATAAGCAGTTATATTTCTCACATAAATTACTATAATCTGCTTTATCCCTAGGATGAGGCTTTATTGTTATGGTGTACCCCATTCCAGTATACTCTTTTATTATATCTTCATATATTTGCATTTGCTGTTCCAGATTTTGTAGCTGTCCATCTTCTGATAATGGCTGGGTACACAGCAAAAGTGTTTTATTACAATTATTATTTATTATTTTTTGTTTACAGAATATACCATATATTAGTTTCTTTTGCTGTAATGTCAGTTTGTCATTAATTCCTTTTCGTGGTATTTCTATTATATTTTCCCTATCAATTGCCAGACCATTTTTATCATTTACTTCAATATCAATTACATATTGATTTGTTCCAAAAGCTCTGTGTCCTATATTCAATTTATTTTTCAATCTGACTTTTAAACTATTTATATCATAATCCACTTTATTCACTTGATAATATTTATTAAAGTATTTAAAGAAATTCAATCCGTCCTCAATTAAATGATATCTGATTTGATTATTTACAAAATACCAGCCTAAAATTTCAAAATCATTAAACAGAAAAATATTATCCTTATACTTAGTCCAATCTATTTTTAATTTAGTGTTAATATATTTATTCTCGTAATTTTTTTGATTTACTATCTTATCAAATATATTTTTATATTTAATATTTTTGTAGTCTACACTATCAAACACATATATATCATTTATAAAATCCAATGACTTTATGGTTTCAATCTTATTTTTGTAATCTGGCATCTGAGAACCTATCACCAAATCAATTTTCTCATTTTGTACCATTGCTTTTGCAACCGCAATATATAAATTATATAAGCTAAAGCAGCAATATACTTTCATTTTATTTACCTTCTATATTTTGATTTTTATTTTCTTTTTAATTGTTTTAGAATCTTTATCAAATTTAACTGGCATTAAATCAACGATTTTATCAATATTGTATGCCAAAAATATCACACAAAATAATAAATGCGGCATCTGATACATTTCTGTTATAAAATCAACAAAATACGCAACAAGTATTATGGTTAATACCTTTGTATACGGATGTTCTTTATATTGCTTTAATTTATGACTAACAATAAAAACAATAATTCCAAATAACATAAGTCCCAATAATCCCTGTTGAACCATTATATTCAGGTATGTATTATGTGCCTGTGTAGTAGTCCAGGTTGTTAAATTGTAACTAACATTTCCATTTCCTAATATAGGATGACGCGATATTGATTTGAGTGCCAAAGCCCATATTATAGTTCTTCCTGTAAAAGATGAATCTCTATTTAAATATTTATATAATATAGCCGAAAAATTCTCCTGAAAATTCATAAATATTATCAAGTAACTAATAACAAAAGAAATAATAAAAAACACAAATACATTTGGCAGATTAAGTTTAAAAGCCTTTAATGAAAAAACCATTATAATAAAAGCAATACCTAATGCCACTAAAGATGTTTTCGAACCAGCCATATAAACTCCACATATTGTAAATACAAGCAGACCAATTCCCATGACAGACAATTTGCCTCTTAGTTTATATATATACATATATGAGAATGCCAGCCATGGTAAATATGTAAAAATATGTGAATTATAATAACCCATTACCCAATTTGCCTTCCATCCTCTACTGTCTGTATATAATCCACCTGGGTGCATAACAATCGTGATAAAATTAGCAACAATTATTATTCCAATAATTATTGCCATATTCTTTATAAAACATGATATATCATTATATAAAGCAAACTCCATAATCAAAACCATACCAAACACATAAATAAAATTCGAAATATCTGCAGAAGTGTCAGTATGTCTAATTATACATATCACTATATTCAAAAAGTAAAACAAAATGGATAACCATGTAATCATGCAAAATCTTATCTTATATAAGATGCAACATATTAATAGAAAAAATATAACAAATAATCTAAAATAATATAATATGCTATTTAAAAGATTACCACCAGTTTCCATAATCCCTCTTGGAACTAAAAACGGGATTACGCA
Source organism: uncultured Mollicutes bacterium (assembly GCA_900551385.1). Classification (GTDB taxonomy): domain Bacteria; phylum Bacillota_I; class Bacilli_A; order RFN20; family CAG-449; genus CAG-449. The sequence continues at coordinate 3,251 of URVS01000171.1, forward strand.
TATAATGAGCATTATATTTATCAGCCTTTTATTATTTTCATTTATCATTAACTAGCTCCTTTTAAAAACAAATCATATCATTAATTACCTATTCTGGTCTGTTAATTCTTATATCATCTTTTATTCTAAGTCTTTTTCTATATTTTTTCATCAATTTTGAACAAATAAAGCTAGGAACAAACATACATGGATACACCATCACCCATGCTTTCACATATTTTCGAGTGCATAAATACATGGTTTTATAATTCATTTTATGTATTCCAGAAGCTTTTTCCTTAAGAATATCATGAATAAAAAGATGGCATGTTCGATTTTTATACATTTGATTCAATTGTTTCTTGTCAAAACCAATCTCATTTATCATAAAATCAATCATTTTTTTATAATAAACTCCATTAATTAAAGCAGAATCAAAATTAGGCGTATTAACATATATACCAGCGCCAACACATGGACCTTTTACAATCCCCAGTTTAGTATCTTCCCCTTTGGCACACAATGCATGTATATATGATTGCAACCAATATGTATCCGCATACTGTTCTGGATTTTCTATTTTTTTAAAATTATCCGTATTACATATAAACGAAGCTAAAAAACCCCAATAATAACCTGCATATTTCATAAATAATTTTTTATCTTTTGTACAGATATCATTCATTGCTTCAGGTTCATGCTTTTGACATGATTCAGAATCAATATATTTATTCCTAAAATCTCT
>URVS01000172.1 GCA_900551385.1 uncultured Mollicutes bacterium
TAAAGGTATGACATATGATTACGCTAATATAAATTGGTTTAATCGCTTTACTACTTGGACTGAACCTTGTGGAATAATTGATAGTATGATTATTGCTCGTAAGTTATATGAAATTACAAAAGAGGAAAAATATTTGGATGTTTTCAATCGAATATATACTAATTCTTTAAGGACATTTCAAAGAATTAATGGTGGTGCAGGGTGTTCAACTTGCGCAATTAAAGATAATTATTTAATGAAATCATATTTGTATGAAGCTTTCTTTTGTTGTACTATGAGACTTGGAGATGGATTATGTTATTTAACTAATTTTTCAATAGTAAATAATAAAAATAACTTAATAGTTAATTTTCCTGTTAAATTAGAATATGAAGATGATAATATTTCCTTTTTATTAGATAATGAATTTTATTATAATGATAATAGAATTATGATTAATGTTACTAGATTAATTAAACCGATAGTTCTTAAAATTAGATTACCAAAAGATAGTTTTATTGAAAAATATGATATTAATGGAAGATGGTTAGAAGTTAATTTGACTGAAGAAAAAGAATATGTTTTTAATTTAAAAAATAATATTAATTCTCAAAATGGTATTTTATTTTTTGGTGATATGCTTTTAACAAAGAAAAAAGAAAAAATGAAGCATGAATTATTTATTAATAATGAAGTATATTCATATGTTTATGATAATTCAAAATTTGAAGAAAAAGAGTTAGATGAAAAAGTGCAATATGTTAAATAAATTTATTAATGCAAAACCAATTTATCCAGAAAAATATCTTTTAGAAAAAAATATTTCTTTATTTTTTATTGAAGAGATTGATTTAAAAAGAAATGGTAATTTAAAAATAACCGGTAATAATATTTATCGTTTATTTGATAATGGAAAACTAATTGGATATGGTCCATCTAGAGCTAGTCACAATTATTTTAGATTAGATGAATACCATTTAAGTAAAGGTCATCATTATTTAGTGATTGAATTATTATCTTCACATTGTAATTCTTATTATACATTAAATACTAATCCATTTTTAGTGTGTGAAATATATGATGATGAAAATATCTATTCTTATACTGGATTAGATAATCATTTTAAATGTTATTTAAATAGTAGCCGTTATCAAAAGGTTTCTAGATTTTCGTATCAAAGAACTTTTTCAGAATCATATCATTTTTCTTTTAATTTTCATGATTTTATCGAAGGAAAGATTAATCCTTTTTCTTTAATTGAATGTCAGTGTTTTGAACATGAAAATTATTTAAATAAAAATGTTGAATATGTTAATTTTCCTAGAGTAGGTTTTAAACAAATTGAAGAAGGTAAATTTTTATATAACGAACAAATAAAACCATACGAAGATCGTTATATGTATTTAAATGAATTAAAAATTTTTCCAAAAAATGAATGGGAAGTTAATCCTAATGATTACATTTCTCGATTAGAATATTCTTTAGAAAAAATAGAATGTTTAAAACAAAATACATTTGTTACTTATAAATTAGATCATTCTTATACAGGGTTTATTGAATTTGAAATAGAATGTTTAAGTGATTGTGAAATTTATTTTGTTTTTGATGAAATTGATGCTTCTTTAGGTAGTAAAGAACCTGTAAAAATTGATTTTTTTCGTAATACTACTCAAAATATTATTTCTTATGAAATTAAAAAAGGCTTATTTAAACATATATGTTTTGAGCCATATACTATTCAATATTTAAGATTAGTTATTAAAAAAGGTGAAATAAAAATTAAGAAAAATAATTTTATTAAATATGAATCAAGTGAAATTAATAAATTTAAATTTGAAATAGAAAATAAGAAAATTAAGAAAATTTTTTCTGCAGCGATTAATACTTATGCTCAAAATAGTGTGGATATTTTAACTGATTGTCCTTCTCGAGAAAGAGCAGGGTGGTTATTTGATTCTTATTTTACTTCAATGAGTGAATTTTTAATTACTGGTCAAAATAAAGTTGAACACAATTTTTTAGAAAATTATGCTTATTTAAAGCAATATCCAACTTTACCAAAAGGAATGATTCCAATGTGTTATCCTGGTGAATTTCCAGATGGTAACTTTATTCCTAATTGGTCAATGTGGTATATTCTTGAATTAAATGAATATTTGAAAAGAAGTAATGATCAAAATTTAATTGATTTATCAAAAGAAAAAATTGTTGATTTACTAAATTATTTTGTAAATTTTGAAAATGAATTAGGATTACTAGAAGATTTAAAGGGTTGGATTTTTGTTGAATGGTCAAAAGCTAATGACGAAGAGTTTATTAAAGGAGTTAATTTTCCTTCTAATATGTTATATTCAGCATGTTTAAAGGCTGCAGGCGAATTATTGAATGATTATAAGCTAATTGAAAAATCTAATAATGTTATTAATCAAATAAAAAAATATTCTTTTAATGGTGAATTTTTTGTTGATAACATGATAAGAGCTAATAATGAATTTGTTTTAACTAATAATATTACAGAAACTTGTCAATATTATGCATTTTATTTTAATGTAGCTACTAAGGAAGAATATCCAAATTTATTTGAAACTTTATTAAAAAAATTTGGACCTAGTAGAGATTATGAAAAAGTTTATCCACATGTTTATAAATCTAATGTTTTAATTGGCGATTATTTAAGATTATTTATTTTATTAAGATATGGGTATTTAAATGAAGTAAAAGAAGAAACTATTTCTTACTTTTATAAAATGGCTGCTTTAACTGGCACTATTTGGGAGCATGATAGTGTTTTTGCTTCTCTTAATCATGGTTTAACAAGTTGTGTATTAGTCATTTTAGTTAATGCAATTTTTGCTTTTTCTTCTATTGATGAAAAAAATAAAATTATTTATTTAAATAAACATTTTATCAATGAAAAGGGTAAAATTGAAATTATTAAACCTGATAACTATCAAATTGAATATTTAAAATGAATTTAAATTTTAATAAAGATAAGTTATATAAATTATTAAGAAGTTTTTATATTTTAAGTGGAATTAGAATTGTTATTTATGATATTGATTATAATGAAGTTATTTCTTATCCACCAAATAATTGTTCTTATTGTAAATTAATGGATCAAAAAAAATGTCAATTATCAAATAATAAAGCATTTTTGAAGTGTAAAGAAAGTGATGATTTATATATTTACCATTGTCATGCAAATTTAGTAGAGGCTATGATTAATTTAAAAATAAATGGTGAAATTGTTGGTTTTATTATGTTTGGACAAATTAGTGATATTGCCAATGAAGAAAAAAGAGTTAACCTCTTGAAAAATAATACTTCTAAAAATGTTCTTTCTTCTATTCAAGAAATTAAATATTTAGATGATGAAAAGCTACAAAGTGCATCAACTATTTTGTTGAGCTTAGCAAAATACGCGATAAGTGAAAAAATGGTTTCTATTGAACAAGAAAAATTTATTAATCAAATTAATGATTTTATTGAAAAAAATTATGATAAGAATTTAGTGATTAATGATTTTTTAGAATATTTTAATATGAGTAGAACTAGCTTTTATACAATGTGTGATAAGTATTTGAATATGGGAATTAGTTCTTATTTAAGATTAAAAAGAATAGAAAAAGCTAAAGAATATCTTCAAAATTATTCTTTATCGTTGAAAGAAATATCTTATAAGGTTGGATTTAATGATTATAATTATTTTAGTCAGATTTTTAAAAAAAATGTGGGTATATCTTCAAAAGAATATCGAAAAAAGTTCGGACAAAATTAAAGTAAAATTGAACATTTAATAATATTTTTAATCTTTTTGTATATTTAAAATTTAAGTATATGAAAGGATTTTTTTATGAAAAAACAAACATTTGCATTATTTTTTGGTAATCGTGGATTTATGCCTGCTGAATTAATTAAGCAAGCTAGAATTGATATGGTTAAAGCTTTAACTGACGCGAATTATGATTATATTATTATGGATGAAGATTTAACT
>URVS01000173.1 GCA_900551385.1 uncultured Mollicutes bacterium
GGATAAGTGGCGTTTCACATGATATACGAACACCTCTTTCCATGATTATGGGGTATGCAGATAGAATAACTTCTTCATTAGATGTTGGGGAAAACACCAGAAAACAAGCAAATATTATTAAAATCCAAAGTGTGAAAATTAAAAATTTGGTTCAGGATTTGAACCTTGTGAGTCAATTAAATTATAATGTTCAGTCGATGTTTCTGGTTCAACAAACGCTCTAAAGCAATATGCAATACAAAATGCAGCAAAAGCAGAGCCAAGAATTGTCCAAAAATAAGAAAGTATAGTTTTTATAATAGGGTGATCAAGTAAAAAATCATCATGTTTTTGTTTCAAGCTCATAATTAGTCTCCAATGTATATTTTAACTACTCTATAAATTTTAGTCCACAATAAAATGATTTCATTCTAATTTTTCTTTTATCATAGATAAAAACCATCAAATTTCTTAAAAAATAAAATTATTAATGACAAAGAACAAAAATTAAATTATAATCAATGTTGAAATTGCTATATAATAATGATATTATTATTAGGCTATAAACAAATAGCTTGTATAAATTCGTTATTAAATTAGGAGGCTTTATGATTGGAAATTTTTTCGTAAAAATTGGCTTAGGAATTAAAAAAGGTTTTTTTGCAGTAATAAATTGGATTAAAAATACAGCTTGGATTCAACCTTTATTAATAGTTGGTGTTATCTTTGGTGTTATTCTTTCAATTAAACCAGTTACAAATTGGATTTCTGGTCTTATGAATCCTGATGAATCATATTATTTTTATAAAAATCATGATACAAAAAATTTATTTACTGGAGATCAAATTGAAACATTTATAAAAGCAAATAAAGGTGATGCAGTCATTGTTTATTATAGTGATACAGATTCAACAGCTAAAGATATGGAAAAACAAGTTAGAAGAGTTGCTGATTCTACTTCATATAAATGGTATTGTGTAAATATTAATGTTGATAAAGAAAATGCTGCTTATGATGATCGTCAACATTTCGATGTAGATTATTATAATGATATGTATCCTGATTTTGTTAGAGATTATAAAAATGTCTTTACAGAAAGTTCTGCTGATACATTCAGTAATAAAGTAAATGAAAATAGTATTCCAAATCCAATGTTTATTAGATTAAGTGATGATAAAATTCTTGGTATAAAATTTGATTTTGAGTCAGAAAAAGAATTAGATTTAAGAAGATTTTTATCTACTAATTACCAAACTGATTGGAAGTTAACTTGGACAGATTATAAAAATAAAGCTAATTAATTTAAATTAGAATTAAATAAGAGTTCAGCAATGCTGAACTCTTTTTACATGGTTTTATTTGATTGTCCTTCGCAAATTGTTTCTTCACTAGATGTATATGTTGAATAATATACCGGTCTTGGACAATAATGGTTTACAACTTTTCTATTAATTGGACAAATAACAGGTTGTTCTACCCAATAATATCTATTGCAAACATATTCTCTTACTGGCATTACTATTGGATCATATTTGCATGGACATGTTTGTGAGCATGTATTCCCCATTTGGCGATTGTACATAAAAATATCCCTCGCTTTCAATGTAATATATGTTTAATTGAATTTTTTACATGGGTTAAAGCCTAGATGTAATTCATATAATTAAATATGCAAAATATTAAACATATTTTTTTAATGATTATTTTTTTAATAATTATATTTTGTTATCAATTAATTATTCCTTTTAATAAAGAAATTATATCAAGTATCATTTTTTCTTTTATACCTTCATTATTTCCTTGCTTATTATTAATTAATATTGTTTTAGAAAATGACACTTTATTATTTATATACAATAAATTAAAAAATAATTTTTTTACTAGATATATATTTGTGTTATTTTTGGTTTTTTTATCTTCGATTGTTGGTATGCCATCATTACAATTAGTACTAAAAAAATTATTAGATTATAAAATTATAAATAAGAAAGATTATAATAATTTTATTTATTCATTTGGAACTATATCTTTTCCTTTTTTATATGGAGTATGTTTAATAAATTATGAAATAAATATTTGTTTAAGAATGTTAATATTTTTTTATTTTGGCAATTTAATTAATTTATTTATATTAGGTTTTAAAATAAATAATATTGATGTAAAAATTAAAGAAAAATCATTATTAAGTTCTATTAATCAATCAATAAATTTATCAATAAAAACTATAAGTGTTATTGTTAGTACAGTTTGTTTATTTTCTTTATTGTTATTTTTAGGAGAAATAATTAAAGCACCTTATCGTTATTTAATAGAAGGATTAATTGAATTTTCTTATCCATGTTTAAAAGCATCTAAATTAAAAACAATAAGTGGTGAACTTATTGTCCTGTTTATTAGTTTATTTCCTTCGTTATCTATTATTTTTCAAAGTAAAATTATTAATAAAGAATTAGACATTAGAAAATATATTTTTAATAGATTATTAATTGTTTTTTTTAGCGTTAGTTTTTATTATTTAATTTTTTCTTATTAAATTCTTCTACAACAATAGGTGGAACTAATTTAGTAATATCAACATTATAAGAATAAAATTCTTTTATTGATGAAGAAGAAATAAATGATTTATTTAATGAAGCCATTAAAAAGACCATTTCTATATTATTATCAATATATTCATTACCTGCTGCTAATTGGAATTCATATTCAAAATCTGTAACTGCTCTTAATCCTCTAACTATTGCAATAGCGTTAAGCTCTTTAGCTACACTTACAATAAGTTTATCTGTTGCAATTACTTCAACATTAGGAATATCTTTTAAAGCTACTTTAACCATGTTTAATCTTTCTTCTAAAGTAAAATAAGGGGTTTTATTAAGATTTTTTGCTACACATACATATAATTTATCAAATAATTTGCTAGCACGTAAAATAATGTCAATATGGCCATTTGTAATTGGATCAAAACTTCCTGGGTAAATTGCTTTTCTCATAATTTATCTTCTTTCTATTAATATATTAATTGTTCCATAAGAATAACTTTTATGGTGATTAAAACGATTATCTATTGGAATTTGTTTATTCCATTCTTTTACTATTATAGCATTATTAGATAATAAATTGTTATCAAAAAGAAAATCACATACTTCTTGATATACATTTTCTTTAATATAAGGTGGATCTAAAAATAATATATCAATTATTTCATTTTTTTCTTTTAATTGATTTAATGCTTCTTTATATGAACATTTATAAATTTCTACTTCTTCACTTATTTTTAATTTATTAATATTATCTTTAATGGTTTTAATAGCTAAATAATTATTATCACAAAAGATAGCTTTTTTAGCTCCTCTAGATAGAGCTTCTAAGCCTAAAGCACCTGAACCTGCAAATAAATCTAAGATAGTAGCGTCAATTAAACTTGTTCCTAAACTTGACATAACTGCTTCTCTTACTTTATCAGTAGTAGGTCTAGTAGTATTAGTAGAAGGAGCTTCAATAATTAAATGACGATATTTTCCTGCAATAATTCTTAGCATTGATGAAAACTCCTTTTTTGAAATAATGAAATTAATTTGTAATCTAAATATCTTAGTGGTTCGTTAATTTCTTTTAATAAAAGATTATATCGATTAATTAATTTATTTTGATCCATTTTTAATTTAGCTTGATATAATTCTTTTTGTTTTTGTTGAGCTTGAATAGAATTTTCTTTATATATTTTTAATGTAAAATTATAATCTTCTTGTGCTTTTTGAAAATTAGAAATTAATAAAATACATTCTTCATTAGAAAATATTTCTTCTTCAATTTGTTTAATTTCTTTTCTTTCTGGCATATTTAATAATTTATTTAATAATTCATTTTCTAAAGTGTCTAAATTAATCATTTTTAATACCTATATTCTTAAATAATTGATCATCTTGTTTAGCTGAGTGTAAAACATGTTTAAATTTATCATGACGTTTAAATAATAAATGGA
>URVS01000174.1 GCA_900551385.1 uncultured Mollicutes bacterium
TAGCATTATAACCGATATAAGCTAAAATATATCCGCATACAGAACCACCAATTGCACTGGCAATTTTACTTTTAAATATATTTAAAGAAAATAATCTAAATGCAGTTATTCTAAATTGTAGTATAGATAACCACTTTATAACTCTATTAGAAAGAGAAAATCCAAACCTTTCATTTTTAAGAATTGATTCTGATATAAGTGATATCTTAAAAAATACAGAAGATAGTGATGATAATGATGAGAAAATTAAAGAATTATTTAAGGAAATATTAAAAGATAAAATAGAAGAAGTTAAGGTTGAATCTTTAAAGAACGAAGAAATTACAGCACTTATTACAGTTTCAGAACAATCAAGAAGAATGATTGAAATGAGCAGAATGTATGGAAACATGGATATGGCAGCCATGTTTAAGGAAGAAAAAACTTTAGTTATAAATAGAAATAACAAGATTATAAAAAATATATTAACCATGGAAAATGAAGATAATAAAAATCTTATTTGCCATGAGATATTTGATTTAGCTAGGATTTCTAGTGGTGGATTAAGCCCAGAAGAAATTTCTGAATTTATTAAAAGAAGTAACAAGCTTATTGCAAATAATATGAAGATAGATTAAGAATATGAAAAAAGCTGTATCAAAGTTGATATAGCTTTTTTTATATGTAATTATCATTAAGAAAAATTAATGTTTTTTTGTTTATTTTTAGTGTACATTTGTTGACGTTTTTGGTTTAAGTTAAAATTATTCATATGTAAAATCTCCAATTTAATTTAATCTAGTTGTATATGATAAGTATTTTATACTAAAAATGTGAGTTTGTTATAATAAATAGTGAAAGTTCATCTTATCTTCATAGAAAAAACAGATTTAAACACTGTTATTTTTTAAATCTAAAAAATATTATGATATTATAAAAATGTTTTAAAAACAAATAATAATTAAATATACAGTGAAAAAATGATAGTATATAGGAAAAAAAATAATAACTTAGGGAAAAATGAAAATAATAATATAGATTATAATAAAGATATTTGTTATTATAGATGAGTGTGATTTTATCACTAATGATAAGATTGTTAAAATATTCTTGAAAAGGAGATAATTATGGGAAAAGAAAATAAACAAATGAGTAAATTAACATTAGTTGCGCTTATTTTAATGATTTTCACATCAGTTTTTGGATTTAACAATATTCCAAGAGCGTTTTACTTAATGGGATACTCTGCTATCCCATGGTATTTATTTGGTGCAATTGCATTTTTCATTCCATATGCATTCATGATGGCTGAATATGGTGCAGCATTTAAAGAAGAAAAAGGTATATATGCTTGGATGGAGAGAGCAGTGGGAGCAAAATTTGCTTTCGTTGGAACGTTCATGTGGTTTGCTTCATACATAGTATGGATGGTAAGTGTATCTTCATCAATTTGGGTTCCACTTTCTAATTTAATTTTTGGATCAGATGTTACATCAACGTGGTCATTATTTGGCTTAAATGCACCTAAGACATTAGCTATTCTAGGTGTAGTGTTAATAGTAGTAATTACATATTTATCAACAAAAGGTTTAAAAAGCATTTCAAAAATTGCTTCTGTTGGAGGATTTTTCGTTACAAGTGCAAACATAGTTCTTTTAGTAGGTGCATTAATAGTATTTGGAGGAAATGGATTTAAAGCTGCTGAACCAATAAGCTTTTCAGCCTTCTTTAATTCCCCAAATCCATCATATACATCTATATTAGCAATATTCTCATTCTTAGTATATGCAATATTTGCATATGGTGGGTTAGAAGCTGTTGGTGGATTAGTTGATCAAACTGAGAATTCAGAAAAGACATTCCCGACAGGAATTAAGATTTCAGCTATAGTAATAGCTATAGGATATTCATTAGGAATACTTATGATAGGTCTATTTACAAATTGGCAAGAAATATTAAGTTCACCAGAAGTAAGTAGAGCTAACGTTTCATATGTAGTAATCAAGAATCTTGGAGTTCAACTTGGAAATGTATTTGGACTTTCACCTAAAGGTGCTGCAATAATGGGTACTTGGTTTGCAAGATATATAGGTCTTGCCATGTTCCTTGCTTTAATAGGTGCATTCTTTACATTAATATATTCGCCATTAAAGCAATTAATAGAAGGAACACCAAAAGAAATATGGCCTGAAAGCTGGACTAAAGTTAATAAAAACAATATGCCAGTTAAGGCTTTATGGATACAATGCCTAATAGTAGTTGCTATAATAGTAGTAGCATCATTTGGTGGTGATACTGCAGCGGCATTCCTTGATTTATTAATTTTAATGAGTAACGTTGCAATGACAATACCAACTATATTCTTAGCTATAGCATTTATAGCATTTAAGAAAAATGATAGTATAGCTAAGCCGTTTATAATATTTAAGAGTAAAAGCTTTGCCACTGTTTGTGCAGTGGTAGTAATCATCACTGTTGGATTTGCTAACGTATTTACAATAATCCAGCCAGCAATTGAAGAAGGTAAATATATTGATACCATAGCACAAATAGCTGGACCAGTTATATTTAGTATTGTTGCTTTAGTATTATTTAATGCTTATGAAAATAAAGTAAAGAAAAATAAGAAATAGTTTAGAATATAAAAAGATAGTATAAATTATTCACAATTTATACTATCTTTTTTATTACTATAGAAAAGAAAAAACAATGAAAAATTATCATTAACGGTAAGCCGTATTTAAATTTAAAATGTTTAGTTTTGTGTCTGAAGAGTATCATAGCTAAATAAGCACCTAATGATCCGCCTATAAATGATACAGAGAGTAAAGTTTGCTCAGAAATACGCCATTTCTTTTTTATAGCCTTTTTTTTATCAATAAGCATTAATGTAAATGAAAAAATATTTATAAATAATATATATAATAAAAAAAATTTCATAGATAAATTTACCTCCATCTATTTACTTAATTTTAGATTATAGATAATTAATAATCAAGTAAAAAAGGTACATACTAAAAATAAATTGAAAGGAAGCTAAAAATGAATGTTTATGAAAGAAACTGGAATAAAATGATAGTAAATGAAAGAGATGTATTGACAATGAAAGAAAAGTAGCATATTATTTAATTAAAGAAAACCTTAACAGAAGTTCTTAGCAACTATGTAAAGGATTAAATACGTATAGGTAATAGGAGTGAATAAAATGATTAATACCATCACATTAAACCCTTCATTAGATTATATAGTAAAAGTGGATGATTTTAAGGCAGGGCATGTAAATAGAACTTCTGAGGAGAATATTTATCCAGGTGGAAAAGGTATAAACGTATCAATTGTACTGAAAAACTTGGGAGTTAAGAATCGAGCTTTAGGATTTGTTGCTGGATTTACAGGAGAAGAAATTGAAAAGTTAGTAGCAGATCATGGAGTAGACAGTGATTTTATAAAATTAGAAAAGGGAATGTCAAGAATAAACGTTAAATTAAAGAGTAAGGAAGAAAGTGAAATTAATGGAATGGGTCCTGATATTTCAAAAGTAGATATAGAAAAACTATATAAAAAGCTTGATACTCTTAAAGCAGGAGATTTTGTTGTTCTAGCTGGAAGTATACCAAGTACTTTACCAGATGATATATATGAAACTATTATGAAAGATTTTCAGCATAAGGAAATAAACTTTGTAGTAGATGCAACAAAAGATTTATTACTTAATGTATTAAAATATAAACCATTTTTAATTAAGCCTAATCATCATGAACTAGGAGAAATGTTCAATGTGGAACTAAAGAATAAAGAAGAAATAATTATATATGCTAAAAAATTACAAGAAATTGGTGCAAGAAATGTAATTATTTCAATGGCTGGTGATGGAGCAATACTAATTGAAGAAAATGGTGAAATAACTATAAGTGACACACCTAAGGGAACATTGGTTAATTCAGTAGGAGCTGG
>URVS01000175.1 GCA_900551385.1 uncultured Mollicutes bacterium
GTAGACACATATGCTTATGATTCTACTTCTGCTCCTTCCTTTACTAATATGGGTGATTTTAGTATTGCTAACGCTGATAAAAATACTGATAGAGCAAAAAAATATTTAGTTTATGGAGAAGGTATTTATGTTGGGTATAAATATTATGAAACTAGATATGAAGATAAATTATTAAATCAAGGAAATGTTGGTGATTTTGATTATGATAAAACTGTTCAATTTCCTTTTGGATATGGTGAATCATATACTTCATTTGCTTATACAAACTTTAATGTAAAAGAAAGCGAAGATAAGAAGAATTTTGAAGTAAGTGTTGATGTTACTAATACTGGTAATTATGATGGTAAAGATGTAATTGAAATATACGCTAGAAAACCATATACAGGAAGAGTAGAAACATCTGCTATTGAATTAGTAGGAGTTAGTAAGACAGATATTATCAAAAAAGGTGAAACATTAAAAGATGTAAAAGTATTAGTAGAGAAAAAGCAATTAACTTCATATGATTATAAAGATGCTAAAACATACATTCTTGATGAAGGTGATTATTATTTTTCTTTAGGAAATGGTGCTCATGAAGCATTAAATAATATCCATAAATTATTAGGCAATAATGTTAATGGAGATGCTTCTTTAGCTAAAAAAGTCTTAACTGTTGAAACAGTTGATAAAGAAACATATTCTACTTCAAGTGCCACAAATGAAAAAATAATTAATCAATTTGAAGATGCAGATATTAATCGTTTTGATACTGAATATAAATATCTTTCAAGAAGTAACTGGTTAGATACATTAACTAGTTCAGCAAATTATAAAAATAAATCATGGACTGTGCCAAGTGAAATGTTAGAAGCATTAAAATGGAATAGATCTAATGCAGTTATTAATGATTCTTCATTGCCAAACGTTATTTTTGGTTCTACTGCAACTAATTATACAATTAAAGATTTAATTAATGTAGATTATAATGATCAAAAATGGGATGATTTAGTAAATCAACTTACATGGAATCAAGCTTCTAAACTTGTTAGAATAGGTGGTTATTCAACATTACCTATTGATTCTATTGGCTTACCTTCAACTCAAGATAAAGATGGTCCATCTGGAATTTCTGGTACTTTAGTAGGTGGTACATCATGTATGGCATGGCCTGCTGAAGTAGTTATGTCTTCAACTTGGAATACTAAATTAATTGAAGAAGCTGGTGTTCATATTGGTGAAGATTCAATAGCAAGTAATGTTGCTGGTTGGTACGCTCCAGGTTTAGATATTCATAGATCACCTTATAGTGGAAGAAATTTTGAATATTTCTCCGAAGATGGTTATTTATCTGGAATTATTGGTGCAAGCGAAATGAAAGGTGTTCGTTCAATGGGTGTTATTGCTTATATGAAACACTTTGCATTAAATGATCAAGAAACAAATAGATATGGTGGAGCAATCTTTGCTAACGAACAAGAAATAAGAGAAATATGTTTAAAAGGTTTTGAATATGCTGCTATTGAAGGTAAAGCTACTGCTGTTATGGTAGCTATGAACCGTATTGGTACAACTTGGGCTGGTGCTCATAAAGGATTAATGAGTAATGTTTTAAGAGGCGAATGGGGATTTAAAGGAATGGCAATTACTGATCAAGCTTCAGTTACTGCTATGTATTATCAAGATATGATTTCCGGATTATATGCTGGAACTGATATTTGGCTTAATTCAAATTCTCAATTATGGCCTTTAGCATCTGTTAATGAGACTATTGGTGGATTAACTAATACTGCTGCTAATTATAAAAATAATAATACAGTTAATTATTATATTCATAAAGCTGCTAGAAATCTTATTTATTCAGTGGTTAATTCTAATGCGGTACAAACTTATTCTAATGAAATTAATAATACTGCTAAAGTGTTTAATTGGAGAGCCTTACTTTGGTCAATAGATGCATTGATTTGGGCTAGTACTACTTGTGGAATTGCGTTAACAACATATTTCTATTTCAAAAAGAAAAAAGAAGATAAATAGTTTATATTTAGATTTAAACTAAGATGTGAGAGCTACTTCTTGCATCTTTTTTGATAAAATAATTTTTTAAATAGAATAATAAAAATATAGTCATTTTTGGAAAAGTGTATTTTTTTAGACATAAAAATATAGGAAAAGTGTAAATTGGTAACTCATTTATGATTTAAGTCGACAATTAAGTCGACAATTAAGTCGACAATTAAGTCGACAATTAATTGAAAAACATGAAAAATTATTTATAATATAATAAAGGGTATAAAAATATGAGCTTGCCAATAAATGTTGAAGATTTAATTTTAGAAAGAGTTGTTGAGTCGACTCGCTTAGATTACAAAAAAGGATTTGATCCTAATGCTGTAATTCATAGTATATGTGCGTTTGCAAATGATATAGATAATACTGGTGGTGGATATATCATAATAGGAATAGAAGAAGAAAATGGAAAGCCAAAAATTCCAGTACAAGGAATTAATGATAATGAAATTGATAAAATTCTTAAAGATTTAATAGGATATTGCAATCAAATAGAGCCTAGATATTTACCGATAGTTGAGCCAATAAAATTTCAAAATAAAAATTTAATAATAATTTGGGCTCCTGCTGGTTATGGTAGACCA
Organism: uncultured Mollicutes bacterium; assembly: GCA_900551385.1. Lineage (GTDB taxonomy): Bacteria > Bacillota_I > Bacilli_A > RFN20 > CAG-449 > CAG-449. Next base: position 2,634 of record URVS01000175.1, read on the forward strand.
TATAAAGTCCCTGAAAACTTGTTTGTTAAATCTATGAAACGTTATTATATTAGAAAAATGAACAGTACTATTATTGCAAAAACAGAAGAAGAAAGGGAATTATTCTATATTTCAACAGATATACCATTTGATGATAGACCTAATTTAACTGCTACGATTGAAGATATAGATATAAGTTTATTAAGAAAACATTTATATGATTCAAATAGTGATTTATATGAATATTCTTTAAAAATGAATACATTAGAGATTGCTCAATCGATGCAACTTGTAACAGGACCTGATGAAGCAATAAGACCTAGAAATATTGCATTATTGATGTTTAATGAAAATCCAGAAAAGTTTTTTAGAGGAGCTAGAATCGAAGTTGTAGATATTCCAAATCCAACAGGTGAAGAAATGGTTGAAAAAATATTTACAGGACCAATTCAAAGGCAACTTAAAGATGCTTTATTATATATAAAAAATTATGTTTTAAAAGAAAAGATATATAAATTCAATGATAAGGCAGAAGCCCTTAGAGTTTTTAATTATCCATATAGAGCTATTGAAGAATTATTAACCAATGCTGTATATCGTAAAGCTTATACTGTAAATGAACCAATAACTATAAGAATTACTCCAAATGAATTAGAAATTACTAGTTTTCCAGGCATGGATAGAAGCATAACAGATCAAAATATTAAAGATCTTAAAATTAGAGGAAGAATATATCGTAACAGAAGAATAGGGGATTTTTTTAAAGAATTAAAATTAACAGAAGGGAGAAATACAGGAATTCCTAATGCTTTGGTAGCTTTGAAGGAAAATAGATCTCCAACTCCAATATTTGAAATGGATTCAGATAGAAGATATTTATCTGTAATATTAAAATGTAATGAAGCTTTTATAAATGATATTAGTATAGAAAAAGTTTCTAAAAAAAGACTTTCAAAAGAAGAAATAAAAATGAAAGTGTTAGAGCTTTTAAAAGAAGAAGACTTATCGTTAAGAGAAATAGCAAAAAAAATGGGGTATAAAGGTATTTCTAAAACATTAACTTTAGTAATAGAAGAATTAGAAAAAGATTCATTAATTAAACAAGAAAAAAATGGAAGATCATCAAATATTAAGATAACAACATTTGGAAGAAAAATATAAATTTTACATATCTTTTTAATCATGATATTAATGAAATAACTTAATGTAAAAAATATATTTTATCTATTAATTAATAATTATTTTAGGATCTTGTATTATGATGTTATTATAATTTAAAAGAAGGAAATAACATGG
>URVS01000176.1 GCA_900551385.1 uncultured Mollicutes bacterium
AATTCTTCATCAAATTTATAACCTCTAGTTGGTTTTTGATTTACTCTACTTACAGTTGTAGTAACAACTTCATCTTCATTTATTACTGGTTGAATAGCCCAATATTTAATTAAACCTAATGTATTTATTAATTCAAATTTTCTTGCTCCAATAGTTAATAATGGATAATCAACTACATCAAGATCTAAAGCATCTGACATATAATTTTTAACATTATTAAGATTAGATGTGCCACCTGTTAAAACAACTGGATATTGTTCATTATTAGTGCAAAATTCTTTAATAGTTTTATCAACTTGTTCAATTAAAACATCTAATTTTTTAGTAATTACATCTGCTAAATCATTTAATTTAATATCATTAAGAATATAAGTATTAAAATTCAAATCATGATCAATTCCATAATTTTGTTTTAATTCTTCTGCTTCATCAAAAGAAATATTAAATCTTTCAGCAATAGCTTTAGTAATATCATGACCACCAAATTTAATAATTGTAGAATTAATAACATTTGTTTCATGACTAATTTGAGCAACAGTAGTTAATGAATGACCTATATCAACAAGAATATAAGAATTAGGTATTACTTTATTAGTGGATAAATATAAACTAGCAGCATAAGGAGCAATTACAGTATATTTAACATTAACATTAGCTTTTTTTACACAACCTACAAATTGATTAATAACTTTTTCACTCATCGCGTAAATTGAAGCATGTAAAGATAATACTTTACTAGTTTTACCAATAGGTGCTATTGCATATCTATCATTATTATCAAGCATATAGACATCAGGAACAATATCAACAATTTTTAAATCATTATCTGCTAATGATCTTTTTTTCATTGCAGTTAAGATATTAGAAATATCAATTCTTTTAATAATATCATCGCCACCTATTGTATTAGTTGAACCAATATCTGCTAAACATAATAATGAATAAGGTGGTAAACATAAACATACTTCATCAATATTAAGATTTAAACTTTTAGAAGCATTGCTTATAACACTTTTAATAGTTTTAATTATTTGATCTTGATCAACAATTAAACCATTTTCCATGCCAGAACATTCTTCTTCAATTGTATTTAAAATATTTATTTGATCATTTAAAACGAAGCCTGCTACTAATTTAATAGAAGAAGATCCAAGTTCTAAACCAATATAACAATCATTCTTTTCCATAAAATATACCTCAAATAGAAATACTTAATTTTATTTGTCCATCATTTGATTTATTAAATTTGAAATCAAATGAATAATAATTAATTACTTTATCTAAATATTCAACTTGTTCACTTTCTTTATTTTCAATTAATTTATTTAATTGAGAAGATAAATTTTTATTAAAGATTAAATTGTTGACATAAGTAGACAAACTAATTTCATCATTATAATACAAGTTTACACGAAAATAAGGAGAATTTCCATCTTGTTTATAATAAAGAATAAAAGTTTTTTCATTATTAGACGATTCTAAATATTCTATTGAATATTTTTCTTTATTAATATTGCAAACAATATACATAAAATCAGGTAAATATTTATTATTATTTGGTTCATTAATAAATGTTGATATATTATCTTTTGATCTATTAACATAATCAATTAATGATTCATTAATAAAATATTTATTATCAAGAATTTCTCCACATGAAGAATAATAAGTGTCTTCATATTTTGCAGTAGGTGCATTTTCAATAATATCAACTTTAAAAGAAAATGGAGTTAAAGTAACTTTACTTTCTTTAATAAAAGGATAATTATTAAAAGTTTCTTCACATTTATTTTTATTTAAAGTAAATAAAGAAGTCTTATTTGGATTATTAACATTTATTAAAGAATAAATATCATTATTATTTAAATAAATATTACCAGTTAATTCCATTAAAGAAACGGAAGAAAGTGGAGATAATAAATAAATACCAATAATTAAACAAACTAAAAATACAATTCCTAAACGAATAAAGGAATAAATTAAAGTACGTTTATTTTTGTTTTTTACTAATTTTTCAAAATCATAATCTTCAGTTTGTAGAGCTTCTTCCATCTTTAAAAATCACCTGTATTTCTAAATAAACATCTTCTTGTAGATAATTATACAATACATTTTTAAGAAAATTAATTAAATAATAAATTTCTTTATAATTTGCTCCTTTTTCTATAATTATGAAGTTAGCATGTTTATTACTTACATAACAATTTTTAGATAAAGAAAAACCTTTATAAGATAATTTGTCTAATATTTGCCCTATTTTATAATTTTTACCATTTTTAAAAGTTGAACCTAAAGATAACTTATTTTCTTGATGTAAAATTCTATATTCTTTTGCTAAATTATATCTTTTCAAAATATTTTCAGGTAAATCATATTTAAGATAAAAATACGCACCTATAATCAAAAAATTATTTCTTTTTAAATTAGTATTTCTATATGTAATATCTAAATCTTTTTTATCAATAAAATATATTTTTTTATTTTCATAAACTAAAATTTTTATTAATAAATCACTAATACATTGATCTAAAAAAGAAGCATTATTAACTATTGATCCACCTAATAAACCTGGAATAGTTGATAATTTTTCAAAACCAGTAATATTTTTCTTCATTAATATTTCATTTAATTTTAATAAAGATATACCAGAATAAACAAAAAATTTATCTTTAAAAAAATATATTTTCTTTTTTACATATTTAATAAATACATTAGTTGAATAATCAAAACAAAATAATATTTTTGAAGTATTACCAAGAGAAATAAATTTATCTATATTTTTTAAAGCATGATAATCATCAAATTCTATATATTGTTTAACTACTCCCCCAACATGAATATAAGATATCTTTTTAATATCAAAATTATTTTTTATTATAATCATTTTTTATTTTTAAATACATTTTCAAACAAACATTATCTACTTTAAAATTTTTTTGATTAACTAATTCCATATCTTTAAATTTAGTTTGATAATAAACTAAACATTCTTTAATTTTATCTTCATTATATTCTTTTTCTTCTACTAAAGTTAAACAATGATATTTAAAATAATATAGAGCATTATGATATTGATGATTATGTTTAACATAAGGAGAAGGAATACACACACAATTAATATTAACATTAATAATTTCACTTAAGGTGGAGGCTCCACCTCGGCAAAAAATTAATTTAGTATTAGAATATAAATAATTTCTATCTATATAAGGTATAACTTTAACATTAATTTTATTTTTTAATAATTTATCAAATTCATAAAAATATTTATCACTAGTCACTAATAAATATTCATTATTATCATTTTGATTTAATAAATAAATACTAGTTTTATCAAGTAAAGTTTTTGATCCTAATGAGCCAAAAACAAAACTAATATATTTTCTTTTATTAATAATATTTAAATTATCAACAACTGGATTACCAACAAAATATGCTTTTTTATGATTAATATCTTTATATGAAGTAAATATACCTTTAGCGTTTTTTAAAGATAATTTATTAGAATCACCTATATCATAATTAGCTTCATGCAAATAAAATAATTTTTTATTAATATTTTTACATCTGCTAACTAAAAAAGTAATAAATCCACCAAAACCAATAATTACATCATAATCTAAAATTATTTGAACTTTTTTTAAATGAATTATCAATATCAATTAAAATTAAATTATTTAAAATAATTTTTTCTTCTATTTGATTTTTAATTCCTAAATAAGAAACTTCTTCTCCACATTTAACTAAATATTTTCCAAAACTTAATCCAGGATAAATATGGCCTCCAGACGAAGAACAAACAATTAATATTTTCATATCATTCACCAATTATTAAACCTACTGAAAAAGATAACATGATTAATGATGATCCTCCATAACTAAGAAATGGTAAAGT
>URVS01000177.1 GCA_900551385.1 uncultured Mollicutes bacterium
TATACTTTTTCTAATGCTGAAGATTTTCTTGTTGATTATGAAAATAATTATAATTTAATCTTAATGGATATTGATTTGCCTAGTATGGATGGAATGAGTGCTGTTAAGAAAATTAGAGAGCATAGTTTAGATACAATGGTTATTTTTGTTACATCTTTAGCTCAATATGCAATAGAAGGATATAAAGTAAATGCGTTTGATTTTATTGTAAAGCCAGTTCAATATTATAATTTTGCTTTATCTTTGAAAAGAGCATTAAAAACTTTAATTGTTCAAGAAGAAAATACTATTGTAGTAAGTAATAAAAATTTCATGCAAAAAATTGAAATTAATAATTTAAAATATATTGAAGTTATTAATCACAATTTATATTTTCATACAGTAAATAATGTTATTGAAATGAGAGGAGTATTATCTACTTATGTTGAACAATTAAAAAAATATGATTTTGTTTTATGTAATAGATGTTATCTAGTTAATTTAAAATATGTTAGTAAAATAACACAAGACAATGTTGTTGTGGGTAATGATAAATTAATTCTTTCTAAAAAAAGAAGAGCAGAATTTATTAATGCAATAAATTTGTTTATTAATCGAGGCGGAGAAATTATTAAATGTTAACAGAACTTGGATTATATAAAATAATCTTTACTTTACAAATTTTAATTGCTATGGTTTTATTTAGTTTTAAAAGAATGAAATTAAGAAAACATGGTGTAATTAGAATATTAATATCAAGTATTATTTGTTTAGTTTTAGCATTTCTTTTTCCATTATTTAAAGATATATCTTATTCTTGGTGGTATTCATCTTTAATGTTTTTTATTTTATTTTGTATATGTTTTGTTTCTATGGTTTTTATTTATGATGAGCCATTACAAAAAATATTTTTTATTGCAATTGCTTCTTACACTACTCAACATTTATCGTATCAATTTTATAATTTATTAATTACAGTTATTGATATTGATTATTTAACATCATCATCTCAATATAGTTCTAATCCTGTTACATATTCTTCTTTGCAAGTGTCTTTAATTTTATTTAGCGTTATGTTAGTTGTTTATGTAACTGTATATGAAATAATAAATGAATTTTTTATTGAAAAAATTTGTTCTAAAAGTGCAAAAGTAAGTAATATTTCAATTATTGTTATTTCTAGTTTTATTTTAGCTATTGATATAATATTTAATTCAGTAGTAGTGTATTCAAGCCTTCGTGACAAAATAATTTCTATTATTATTTGTTTATATAACATTGTTTGTTGTTTAATGGTTTTATTGTTACAATTTTATGTAATGAGTTTAAAGCAATCTCAAACTGATTTATTGATTACTTCGCAATTATTATATAATTCAGAAGAGCAATATAAACAAAATAAAGAAAATATTGAGTTAATTAATATTAAATGTCATGATTTAAAACATCAAATAGAAAGATTCTCTCAAAAAGGTAGTTTTTCTCAAGAAGAAAGTAAAGAATTAGAAAGCATGATTGATATTTATGACACTAATGTTAAAACTGGTAATGATGTTTTAGATTTAATTATTAAAGAAAAATCCTTATTATGTCAAAAAAAGAATATTAAATTAAAATGTTATGCTGATTGTTCAAAATTAAATTTTATTACTGAAACAGATTTATATAATCTTTTTGGTAATGCTCTTGATAATGCTATAGAAGCTGTTAGTAAAATTAATGATCATGATAAAAGAAGAATAAATTTAATTGTTAAAAATATGATGTCATTTGTTTCTATTAATGTAGAAAATTATTTTGATGGACATATAGAATTAGATAAACAAGGAATTCCTAAAACTACTAAAAATAATGTTCAATATCATGGCTTTGGAATGAAATCAATTAAAATGATAATTAATAAATATCATGGAGATTTAAAGATAGTTACTGATGATGATATTTTCTCTTTATGTATTCTTTTTCCTCTTGATGAATAATATTTCACGCCTTCAAAGGTATCGTCTACGACAAAATGTTGTTACTAAAATAATTTTTTAATATCCTTATAATGTCAAATTGACAGAAAGGGCTTTCATATGAAGAATTATGAAAATCCAAAACTTAAAATTGTTGAAATAGTTTTGGAAGATATAGTTTTAGTTTCAACAAATGAATCGAATAAAAATATTTTTGATTTCGATGAAGAAATTTAAAAGGAGGGACAATAATGAAAAAGGCTTTATTTATTTTAGCAATAAGTGCATTTTCTTTTGGTATTTTATCTAATAATACTTTATTACCAAAAAATGATCTTATTGAATCCACTGAATTAGAAAATACAAAATTACAAAAAGTAAATATAAGAAAAGCAAATAGTGTTACTGAATTTCAAACATCTAAAATTTATACTCAAGTTGATACATCAGGTACATATTTAAGATTTGCAACTGCAATTAAAGGAGAAGTTACTTCAATTAAATATAATAGAACAATTGAAGGATATACTTCTAGTAAAGACGGATTTGAAGTTACAACTCTTTATAAAGGTATAAGTAATGGTGAAGAAGTATCATTTTATAATGGTAGAACTTTATTTGATGAAAAAATTACTGGCACTAATGATTATTATTGGGCATGTTACACAATTAAATTTAATACTGATACTTATAAAAACGCTAATATTGATGTTAAATTAATGGTTAATGGTAAAGAAGTTGCTTCAACAAATACATCATTAAATAATCAAATAAATTATTCAAAACCTGAATTATCATTAGGTGAACAATATAAAAATATTTTAGGAAGCTTGAATTATGATATAAATTCTTATGCTGAAATAGAAAGTAATTGTGTTCAAGATTCTCTAGTAATTGGAGATAATATTTATTATTCAATATGCTATACTAATGGAATATTTGGATCACTTGTTAAAGCAAATGTTAATGATCAATTAAAAATAGAAAAAACAATAGATAATATACAATTTTCAAAAAATACATCATGGTGTTCTTATGAAACATTAGGTAATTTATCTTATTATGATAATACTCTTTATTTGATGATTTCTAATGATGTTAGAGATGAAAATGACAACACAAAGGTACTTAGTACATATACAACATTCAATTCTTATGATTTAGATTTAAATCTTATAAAAGAAGATTGTACTATACCAGTAAGTATTGAAAATGAAATTGTTACTTCATTTGCTTATAATGAAGAAAACAAAACATGGGCAGTTGCGACAACATCACATTTAGATAATATTTCAACTAAAATTAATATTTTAAATGAAAACAAAGAAATAATTACATCTTCTTCATTTTCAACAAGTAATAAATGTAAATATCAATCAATGTTTATGGATCATAAATATGTTTATACAGTTTTTGGTGGAAATGGAGAGCAAATTGCAGAATTAAAAATGTTTGATTATATTAATAATGCAACAAGAACTTTATTATTAAAAAGTGATAATATGGTTTTAAATGGTAATACAGGTGTTCAATCAGTTTCATATTGTAACGATAATTTATATATATTTGCTAGAGATTGGTCAGCTAATAAATCATTTATTTATAAAGCCTCAATTAAAGATAATAATAATTCAAATATTACATTTGCTGAAAAATTAGATTTAAGTGCTAAAAAAGGACAAGAATTTAATTATGAAATTAATAATCCAATGAAAATTGAAGGTGCTGGATTAAATACTCAAAGTGCTATTAGTGATGGAAAATATGTTTATTATGGTATTACTTTTACAGCAAATAAAAATGTTAAAATATTAAGATATGATTTAGAAAAATGTGAAAATAAGGAAAGTACTTCTATTCCAACAACTAGTGGTGAAGCTGGATTAGATTCTTATCAAACAGCAGGTAATATATGTTTAGCAAAAGA
>URVS01000178.1 GCA_900551385.1 uncultured Mollicutes bacterium
GACAAGCTTTATAATCGTCTTTATTTTTAATAAAATATTCAAAAGCTTGTTTATAAAGATTTTCTTCTTCATACATAACACCAATTTTATAATTAGCAGGTCCATAATTTAAATTACTAGCATCTTGAAGATATTTACTAGCTAAAGAAGAATCTTTTTCTACACCTCGACCATATAAATAACATAAAGCAAGTTGAAAAATACCAATAGGACAATTATTATTAGCAGAATCTAAAAATAAATTAAAAGCTTTATTTTCATCTTTTATTAATCCATTTGATCCTAATAAATAAGAAAGCCCTAAATTAGCTTTAGCAACATTACTTCCTTTAGAAATTGCAATTTTATATAATTAAATAGATTTATTTTCATTTTTTTCTACACCAAAACCATAATAATACATTACACCTAAGCGGTTATAAGCTTCACATTCATCTTGTTCAAGTGCTTTATTTAACCAAAATAATGCTTTATTATAATCAATATCCACAAATATTCCTTCTGAATAACATTTTCCTAAATAACTTTGAGCTTTAGCGTCATTATTATTAGCTTTTTGTAATAATTCATTAAATTCTTCTTCAGTCATTTATTTTTCTCCTTAATCCTTTTGGATAATGATTTTTAATTTGTTTATTAGAAATTTTACCAATACCAAAAGGAATTGATAAATAAGTTAAAATAACATATCCATTTTGATGATTAGTAGGAATAGATAAACCATAAATATAATTTATTGTATCTTCTTTATTTAATTCAATTAAAGGTAAATAATTACATTTATATCTAGATAAAGCATGATCATAAATATAACCTAATTTTTTATCATACATACCAATTTTAATACCATTTCTTAATATTCTAATATTTTTAATTGGTAAAACATAATTAGTTAAATATATTTCATTTTTATTATTAATAAATGTTTGACCATCTAAAGGTAAAGATAAAGGATTTTTATATTTAGGTAAATTAGGTTTAGTTAAAATACCAGGCTTTTTAATTTTAGCAATAAAATGACCTTCACCATTAAATAAAAATGGTAATAAATGAATAGTTTGATTTAATGAAGAACGATATTCACCTGTAATAGATGGTAAATTAATTAATTCAGCATCAGTATTTTCTAATAAATAAGAAATAACTTCTTCATCTTCTTCATAAGAAAATGAACAAGTAGAATAAATAAGTTCTCCACCTTTTTTTAACATTGAATATGCTTGTAAAATTAATTCTTTTTGTATTTTAGAACAAGATAGAACTTTTTGATAAGTCCAATCTTCTTTCATTTTATTTTCTTTTCTAAACATGCCTGATCCTGAACATGGAGCATCTAAAATTATTTTAGTAAAAAAATTTTGAAATTGTGGAACTAATTTACTTACTTCACTAGAAATAACAGTAACATTTTTTCTTCCATATTTTTCTATGTTTTGTGATAATATTTCTACCCTTGAAGAAGATATTTCATTAGCAATTATTTGACCTTTATTATGCATTAAAAAAGATGCATGAATTGTTTTTCCTCCAGGAGCACTAGCCATATCTAAAATAATATCATTTTCATTAGGATTTAAAAAATAATTAACTAGTGATGAGCATGGCTCAAAAATATAAAATGCGCCTATTTCAAATAATAAAGATTTACCTAAATCTAATTTTTTTTTATCAAATAAAAAAACATTTTTTACAATAGGGTGAGGAATTAAAGAAGGATATAATTTTAAAATTTCATTAGGATTAATTTTATCTTCGTCAATTAAAATAGAAGAATATTTTTGTTCTTTATTTAATTCTTCTTTTAATAAATCAATTTCATTACTAGATAAATATTTTTTTAAATGAGAAAAAAATTCTAATTCGTTCATATTTACATGATAGTTTATAGATTTTAGTTTGTAAATTGAAATATTTAGATTAGTTTGTTAATATAAGTTTATGGAAAAATATTTGTTGAATTTAAGAGAATTATTTAGTGAAGATAAAAAAATTATTTATAAAGCTTTATTAGAAAAAAAAGATTGGATAAATAAATCTTTTTATGTAGTAGGAAATTTATCAACTAATGAAGATTTAGAAGATATTTTTGATAATAGAATTAGATTTAAAAGATTATATATAAATCCTGAATTAAAAAAAGATATTCAAGATGAAGAATTAAAACAAGTAGAAGATTTTAGAGTGCTTTATTTATTTGATAATCCTCCTGAAATTGTTTCTAATGATGAATTTGTGATTAAATATGATTTTTCTTATTTATTAGATAGAGAATATAAAATGTTATTCGCTAATTTTTATCCATGTTTAAATAAAGAAGAAATATTACAAAAAGAAGAAGATAGATTTGTTCAAATTATGAAATTATTTATGAGTAAAGATTTAGGGGATAATGTCATATTGATGAATAATCAAGAATTGACATCTTCATGTTTTTATTGTAAAGTTATAAAAGAAATACAAGTAAATAGTAATTTATTAGAAGGTTATTTAATTCAATTACGTCTTACATGCCAAAAATTAAACATATCGTTAGTGGAGGTAAAGTAAGATGAGTGAAGAAATATTTAAAGAGATTTATCAAACATATAATTTTAAAGATGATATAGAATTAGAATCTTATCATCTATTTTTAAAAATACAAGAAGAACTTAATAAAAGATTAGTTAATAAAAATCAAACATATTCAAAAGTTACATTAGCTAAATATTTATTAGAAGAAATTAAATTTAATTTAACTGGATTTTCTAAAGAACCATTTAAAAATGTTATGCAAGAAAGTTTTTTTCAAAATCAAATAATCGCTACTGTATTTGATAAATTCTTTTTTAATGAATTGAATCCTTATCATGCGATAAGTTTAGTAAATAAAGAATCTCCAAGTATATCAACTATGGAATTATATTTGAATTTCATTATGAATAGATTAGAAGTAATAAAAAGAAATAATGAACAAAAAGATATTCTTGCTGATATGATGAGTAAAGCATTTTTAATGTTTAAATCAGTTAATTATCTTTTGATAAATGGTTCAGAAACAGAAGCTTTTGCAACATGGAGAACTATTCATGAATTAGAATGTGTTATTAAAGTAATCTTTGATAATCAATATATTATCCCTATTTATTTACAACATATGGTTTATAATAATGCTTTTAGAGATGAATTTGAAGATAAAGTAGCTCAACAAGCAATCATTGATGATTTAAAAGTTCATATGAAAGAACATGATTTAAAATCAAAAGATATGAAAAAATATATTGAATATGGTTGGTTATATGCTGTTAAAGATATAGAAAAAAAAGAAGGATTTAAACTTAATTTTAGAAATGGTTTAGAATTAGCAGCTTCTTTAGATAGTTATTCTCAAGATTATGAAATGTCTAGTGAAGTAGCTCATTCTTCACCTTTATTGATTTATTCTAATAAAATATTTTTTAAAAATGTTACTATTTTAAGGTCTTATGAATCATTTTTAAGATTAGAAGAAATCTTTTATTCATATTTAAAATCATATAAAAATATTGATTCTTCTTCGAAAAAATGAGAAATCGTTATTTAGGCATGGTAAAAAATGTCTTAAATAGTGAAATCTCATCTTTAAAAAATTTAATTAATAAAAATTAATCAGCATCTTGATAACAAGAATGACCAATAAATTCTTGCAATAATGAATTACATGGTACCCATTTACTATCCATTGGTAAGAAATATTTAATATATTTCAATAATCTATTAGCTTGAATATAATAAGGTGAATGGTCATCAATTTTACTTAAAATTGCCATTGCATCATTTTTTAAAACACAATGTTCATAAAATAATATAGAATTAAAAATATAATCA
>URVS01000179.1 GCA_900551385.1 uncultured Mollicutes bacterium
ATAAGAACACAATAATTGTTATAGCAACACAAAATATTAAATCAACTAAAACATTTTCTTTTATTTCCATTGGAAGAATAGTAGAAGATAATCCTAAAATGAATAAAATATTAAAAATATTTGATCCTAATACATTACCTAAAGCTATATCATTTTCACCTTTTTTAGCGGCTACAAACGAAGTAACAAGTTCAGGTAAAGAAGTACCAATAGCTACAATAGTTAATCCAACTAATGCATCTGACATACCTAATTGTTTAGCAATAAAAGAAGAGCTACTAACAACCCAATTACCACCAAAAATAACTCCTGCTAAACCAATAACAACAAAAATTATACTTTTCCAAACAGGTATTTCTTTTGGTAAATCTTCAGTTTCTTCTTTATTTTTTAACGCTCTAACGATAATAAAAGCTAAATAACCAACAAATAAAACTAATAAAATAATTCCTTCAATTCTTGATATTGTTCCTGGACTAATAACATAACAAAATAAACCAAGTAAACAAGTAATTAATATTACAAATGGAAATTCAAATATCATTGTTTGTTTAGAAACACTTATTTTGATAAATAATAAACTAACCCCCATAACAATTAAAACATTAAAAATATTTGAACCAATAATATTTCCTAATGAAATATCTGACAATCCTTTAATTGATGAAGAAATAGATACACTTGCTTCAGGAGCACTTGTTCCCATAGAAACTAATGTTAAACCAATAACTAATGATGGTATTTTTAATTTTCTAGCAATACTAGCTGAACCATCAACAAAAAAATCTGCTCCTTTAATTAAAAAAAGCATACCAATAATTAATAAAAATATATTTAGAAATATGTCCCACATGTTTTTTACTCCTGCACATAAAATATGTTATAACTTTTAGATAATATAGTCAAAAAGAAAAGGCAAATTAATGCCTTATCTAGTATATTCTTTTTTATAAACTTCTAATAAATCTTTAAATCTATTATAATGAACAATCTCTCTTTGCCTTAAATACAATAAAATATTAATAACATCTTCATCTGTAGCTAAATCTATTAAATGTTCATAAACACTTCTTGCTTTTTCTTCAGCAGCCATATCTTCAGTTAAATCAGCAATAAAATCACCTGTTGCCCCAATACCTGTAGTAGAAAAATCTTGTCCATTACAATCACTAGGGAATATTTCTAAACCGTGTGTAGCATAATTACAGCCAAGTCCAGCTTCTTCAAGTTCTTTAGCAGAACAACCTTCAGTTAATTTATATACCATCATACAAATCATTTCAACATGGCCTAATTCTTCAGTACCAATATCCGCTAGTAAACATTTTCCTCTTTGATCTGGCATTGTAAAGCGTTGATTTAAATATCTAATTGCTGCACCTAATTCTCCATAAGGACCTCCATATTGAGTTAAAATATATTTAGCCATTTTAGGATCTTTTCTTCTGATATTTATTGGATATGGAGTTAATTTACTATATTTAAACATCGATTTCACCTCTAAACATATTTTTATTTTCACACATTGGACATTTTAAAGATGATAAATCAACATTCTCTTTTATCTTTTGATATTTCTTTAAAGCATTATTATATTCATTTAAAATAGCATTATCATTTGGATAAACATCTAAATATAATTTTAAATCATGAAGATAATCTTGCATAGCTATTAAATTTAATATACTATTTTCATTTTTTATATTTATTTTATATGGTTGATAACCTTTATAGCTTTTGTATTCTTTTTTGAATATATTTCCATATTCAAGTGTTTGATTTGGTGTAAATAAATTACTATTACCACGATATTCATTTAAATATTCTTCTTCAATATTTTGATATGGATAAGGTGGATAAAATAACATTTCTTCGTTCATATAAACCCTCCAATGATAAAATATGCTATAAACAAAAAAACGTTATTAAAAAAGCCTTTAAATTAATAAAGGCTCATAAATTATAATATCTTTTTTGCTCTTTCATCAGCTTCATATTCAGATTCACCATATTCTCGATGTAATCCTGTTTTAACAAATTCATTATTCATAGTTTTATAATAAATATTACCATTTTCATCTTCAAAATAACCTGTATTTTTATGATAATTATAAACACTATATTCTTTACCAGAACCACCTATAAAATAATGAGGTAAATCTTCATCGTCAAATCTTCCTTCGCTTTCTAAATCTAATGGAGAAGATTTATATAATCTAGTATCATTATCAGAAACATTATTAGTTGATGATGTGCTTGCACTAGAAGAGCTTCCACCCAAGAACTTACCTATAATCCACAAAGCTAAACATAATAACGCTACTAATAAAATTAAAGTAAGAATAGGACTAATAAATAATGAAACAAAATATCTTGCATTACCATATCTTTTTAATAATTTTTTAGGAATAGCAAAATAGGCAATAATTCCATAAATAAGAGTAGCATTCATAAAAGCAAATAAATGACTCCAAGATTGACCATTAGTAATTATTTGACTTATTCCATCAAAATTAAAGACAGGCATAAATGGCATAACTATTGAAGGTAACATACTTCCATCATCCATAACTAATGGTATAAATTGACCTATAATATTAACAAAAAATCTATCTTCTGTTGTAACATGTTGAGACATAATAGCAAAGAATAAAATACCAACAGGTATTAAAAACAAACTAAACCATTTCTTTTTATTAGTTTCATTTTTTATAATTTGAAAACTAAATAACCAAAATTGAAATGAAATAATTGGAATAAGATAATAAAAAATTAATGATGTTGTTACTCCATAAACAGGTGTTTCTACTTTTATCCATTCATATCCTTTTAATGTTTCTGTATAAGTACCAACCATTGCTGTTGCATCTTTAGGAATGAAAAATAAAATAATAAACACTAATAAAGATATTGCTAAAGTAATTACTTGGGATAAATATTTTTTTATAAATTCTTTCATGGTAAACTCCTTTAATATATCTAAATTTTAACCCCCCCCCCGTTCATTAATGTCAAGTATACACGTTCTAGCAATTAGTATATTTTTATTAAAAAACATTAAAAAACCCCAAAGTCTTTTGATTTGATTTTACTCAATTAAACTTTTGGGGTTTAACATTCCATAATTTAAATGTTATTTATTAATTCTATCTTTAGCAGTTTTACTTGCTTTAAATGAAATTGCATCCATAGCAGGAATATTTATAGGTTCTTTAGTTATTGGATTCATGCCTACTCTTGCTTTATGTGTTTTTACTTCAAATAAGCCAAAGCCTGCAATTTTAATCGATTCACCATTTTCTAATCCAGCAAGTATTTCTTCAAATACAGTTTCTACTGCGGTAGTCGCATCTTTTTTTGTAATTCTTGCTTTAGCTGCAACAGCATCAATAATGTTGTCTTTATTCATTACAATATTCTCCTTAATTTACTTGCATACTACCACAAAAAGCGGTTACATGCAATATATAAATTAATACATTGTTTGATTTTATTAAAATACAAAAGCAATTAAATTACTCTTTCCTTTATTAGATATTGTTTTTAACAATTGTTGCATTTTTACTTTAACTGGTTCTGGTAAAGAATGTAATTTCATTTCAATACCTTGAGAAATAATTTCTTCATATTTTCTACCAAACAATTCACAATCTAATATTTTTAATGGGTCTACATCATAAGCTTGTTTTAAATATGATTCAAAATATGTTGCTTGATCTTTAGAGCCTAAAATTGGTTCAAAAGTTGTTTCTACATCAACTTTAATAATATGATATGTTGCTGTACTTGCTTTTACTTTAACTCCATATCTTGTTCCTGCTTTAATTACTTCTGGTGAACTT
>URVS01000180.1 GCA_900551385.1 uncultured Mollicutes bacterium
AAAACACTTCTGTCGTTGTTGTCGAATTTTAAATAATATTTTTTCGAAGCTTCGTCTTTGTTTATTTTTATATCTTCTATTATTGAATGGTCATGATTACCAACAATTAGATGCTTATGGCCTTTTAATTTTTTAAAAATTTCAATAGATGAAATATCATCGTTAACAATATCACCAAGCACATAGACAATATCATCATCTTTAATTTTATTATTCCATCTATTTATCATTGTAGATTCCATATCATCTAATGATTTAAAAGGTCTTTTGCATTTATCAAAAATAATTTGATCTCTAAAATGTGTATCAGCAATGTAATATATCATATTAATTTTTCTTTCTATTCTTTTCTTCAGCTTTCTTGCCATTAGTAAACCCATCTAAGATTTCAAGATAACCTGACACTCTTCTAATTCTAGTGATATTATAAGATTTACATTTAGGACAACAATCAAATACACCTGTTGACCCACATTCATTACATACATCTTTAGGAAAATTAAATCCAAGATAATGAACTCCAGCTTTTATTGCTATGTTAATGTATTCTTCTAAAGATTCTTCATTTCCTAGTGGAGCTTCTCCAAGTTCGATATATGTGATACATCCACCATTACATATTTCATGGAATAATCCTTCAAGTTGAATCTTTTTATATCCAGGAAGTCTTGAATCAACATCAATATGAAATGAATTAGTATAATATCCTTTTGAGAAGATATCAACATCTGGATTATATAAATCTTTATCAAATTCAATGAATCTACCACTAATTAATTCACCACTAGTAGCAAGTAATGAAAAATTAAGTTTATATTCACTTCTTAAGAAATCACAATAATCTCTCATATGTTTAACAAAACCTAAAGCCATAATATAATTATCCATATTGGAATAATATTTTTCTTTAGTTATTACTTCAATTGCTTCGCTTAGACCAATAAATCCTAAAGATAATGTTCCATGTTTAAATACGTCTTCTAAATTATCTTTAAAATCTTTACACCATAAATGATAACTACTATTAGTTGGAAAATCATCAACTGCTCTTTTACAAACTTTATGATATCTATCTAATAATATATCTTTAACTACTTTAGCTATTTCATCCCATTTAGCTTGCAATAAATCAAATTTAGATTCTTTATCTAAATTTTTATAATTTTTATCAATTTCAAGAGCAAGTCTTGGTAAATTAATAGAAATGTTAGTAATATTTCCTCTACCCATGGATTCAGATTCACCATATAAATCATCTACAACTCTAGTTCTACACCCCATGATAGACAATTTATTGGGATCAGTACCTTTATCAGATTTACAATCACAAAGTAGATATGTAGGAATCATCTTCTTAGCAGTGCAAGTTAAAGCTAATTTTAATAAATCATAATTAGGGTCATTGGGTTTATTGTTAATTCCATTTACAACTTTAAATACTATATTTGGTTTAAACACCATATCACCCAATTTTAAGAATCTGCTAATTAATTCACGAGCAATAAATCTAGCACATTCATTATTAGCTAAACCAATATTAAGTGTTACATAATATGAAGTTTGCCCCATTCTTGAATGGTTTCCATTACACCAAAGAATTAATTCAGCAAGAGAATCACTAATTAATTCTTTATATTCTAAATAATTAATGTCTAATTTAGATAAAATTTCAGCTATCTCATTATCAAAATTAGCAAATGCCATACCACCAGATTGTTCATTACCAAGCTTAGTAAATAAATCTTTTATAAATTCAAATAAATGAATAATTTTTCCTTGTTTACTAAAATCTTTAAATTCATCATATGGGAATTTATTTATGATATCAAATGTTAAGCAATTATAAGTTAAATCATAAGCATCTAAATCATGAATATGTATAGTGCCATTTCTATGTAAATCTGCCCATTGTTTTGGAAGTGAATCTAATATTTTATTTTTATATATCTTTTCACCTACGTTATATACATAACCTACATAACTAGTTCTATTAGCAGCATTATCATTACTCAATTGTTTCATCCTCATTTAACCTCCTCAAACACTTGATTTTCAGAACCTACAAAAGGTTTAATTGTTGTTTTTAATTTTTGAATAAAATTACCTGTTTTTAAATATTTAATTTTTTCAAATAATATAGTAGGAACATCTTTTTTTTGATGACCTGTATATAAAGCAATATCAAAACCTAAATTACTTAATTTATTAACAAGTTCAATTAATGCTTCTTTTTGCATTAATGGTTCACCACCAGATATTGTAATTTTCTTATTAAATACTTTTTTATTTAATTCATTTACTAAATCATCAATATCTATTTCTTTACCTTTATTAATATTCCAAGTTGATTTATTTTGGCATCCTTTACAATGAAGGTCACAGCCCTGCATAAAAAGAACAGTTCTAATACCTGGGCCATCCACCACAGAATTGTTATATCTAATGGAATTAATACGCATGAACATAAAATGATTCCTTCCAAGAGATTTTTTCTAAATTTTTAAATTTTTTTAATTTATAAGAAACTCTATCAATTCTAGCTTGCTTATCATATTTTATTTCTAGATTATGAAAATCATCTTCTAATCTTTCTTCAAAATTATTAATAAGTTTTTGTTCATGTTTTGAATGACAATTTAAATATTGATCATTATGATTCACTTCTACAATTTCTAAATATCTTTCATAAGAAATCTTTTTAACATTTAATATCGCATCTTTATGGTTATGTTTTACTCTTGAAAATTGTCTAACTTTTTTAGCTGCATCTTTACCATCTTCTGCAATAACTGCAAATTTAATTGGTACATAATGTTTTCGACCTACATGTCCACATTTAGCGATTACTTCATAATAATTTTTAGTTCCCATCTTGGTTCTTTTCCTCCATTTACACTTTTAGTTTATCAAGCAATTAATTCACTTCATAGGACGCTGTTTGCACTATTTGTCTCATCTTTGAAACGATATTTATTTTGCTTTTACACTTCTATTTTATTTTGAAAATGAAGTTCATCATAGAGCGCTTTTTGCACTAATTAATTGAACTCAAATCCCCTATTTATATTTATATTATATAATATTTATATAAAAGCATAAAGCCTAAATTTTTTGCAAAAAAAGAAGCTTCTTATTTAAAAAGCTCCCTAAAATCTATTTCTAAAACTTCAGCAATATATATAATAGTAGTTAACTATTAACACCATGTTTAATCCATCTACGAATTACAGAAGGATCTTGATTCATCCCATCCAATGCGAAAGAAACTTGTGTTTTATATTTAGATTGAGAAATAAATTTTTTTAGATTTTGACCAACTTTTGTTAGTGTTTCATCTACTTGTGTCATATGCAATGCCTCCTTTGCGAAGGCTTGTACCAATGCTCCAGAGTTTGTCATTTGACACAGTTATATTATAACAAAAAAAAGCTGAATTTTCATCAATTCAGCACATTTCACGTTATAAAAATATCAAAAATATTTACTAATCAAATCTATAATATTTTCCTTTATATAAATAAATATATTTACCATTATATTGATATTCGTTAATACCATTTAAACTAATAATAGAAGCAATTATATTTAATACATCCAAAATAACAAATACAATAGTTAATATAGATATACTTTCATTTGCTAAAGTAGATATAGTCATAAGTACATTAAAAATTAATACTAATTTCAATATTAAATCAATAATGTATTTTATTAAATTAAGTTTAATATCTTGTGTTACATTACCATCAGAAGTCAATCTATTTTTTATTGTACAACTATTCAATAAAGATGAACATTTAATTTTATCTTTTTGAATTAATGCTTTTATTATCAATA
>URVS01000181.1 GCA_900551385.1 uncultured Mollicutes bacterium
CAACTATCGTTTTATATCAAACCAATCATTAACCAACATTTATTTTATATAGCCTTAATTTCTTTTTTATTAAAGCCAGTAAAAGTAGTTTCTTCAGCTTCAATAAAATATTTTACACCTGCTACTAATTTACAATTAATTGTTTCATTTGTTTTTAAATAAACACTTAAAACACAATTATATAAGAAAGAAGCAGTTTCAACATTACTTTTAATAATATATTGATCCTTATTAAGAATTAATCTATTACCATTAAGATATGTAGCTCTAATATTTAAATTAAGATTAGTTACATTTTCACCTTCATTAGCAAAAACTTCACCTTCATTAGCAATAGATAAAATTTCTCCATCACTATATTCATCTTTATTTATAACAGTTACAGGAACATTAGTTTCAACTTTTATTCCTTCAACTTCATAAGAAACTTTAGCTTCTTTTAAACCACTTGTTAATTTACCTTTAGTTTCAACACTAATATCATTTGCTGTTAAATCAACAACATGTCCATTATTGAAAATACCTTGTAATTTCATTCCACTTGGATCAAATTCCATATCACTTGAATAATAAATACGATAAGGTAATTCAGTAACTTTTAATTCTTTAATAGCAACTTTAGTTAAAGAAACTTCAACTTCTGCAGTTTTAGTTATTGGTTCTACTTGTTCATCTTCTTTAGCTTCAGGAGTATATGTATAACTCACTTCAATTTTTCCACCTTTAGCAGCAAAATCATCTGGACAAGATATAGCAAAATCATCCGATCTTAAAACTTTTTCAAATTCTTTTCCTTTTTCAGTAAATTTCGCAATAACTGAAAAGTCATCATTTTCAGGGTTTGCTTTACCATCAGTAAAATATTCAACTCCATCATTTAATTTAGCTTCGATACCTAAAAATTCTAATGGTAAACTATCTAAATATTTTTGATGTTCTCGTTCAGACATTACTTCACTATAATATTTTTGATATTCCAAATAAGAAGGAACCATAACAGAAATTGAAGTAACTGCGACAACTGTTAAAGCTAAAGAAACAGCAATAATTTTGACACCTTTTTTACTTGTAAAGAAATTAGCCATATTACTTTTCCTCCTTTTTGTTATTAACAACATTATTATTTTTCATCAATTCATTAACAACTAATAAAACAGCCCATAAGACTAAACCAGTAGTAACTGTAACATTAAGACATGTTACAAGAGGTTTCCACCAGCACCATGAATCCATACTAAAGGAAGCAATATAATTATCTCCTGCATCAGGATTCTTTAAGTATTCACGTTCATTATATTCTGCTCTTAACCACATATATATAGTTTGATGAGCAGCTTCTTTTAATCTATTTTGAATTCTATTTGATGAACTTGTTGAATATGAAACACCATCTATTGTTCCAAGTTTACATCCCATACCTAAATTTCCACCACATCTAATAAGAGAATCACAATAAGGTTGATATCCAATATAGTCAGTAGTAATAGCACCTTTAAAATCCCATTCTTTTCTTAACACACCAGTTAATAAACCAATTGTTGTTTCTGAATGCTCACCACCAACGCCTGTATAAGTAGTCATACAGCCTAATGCTCCACCTTCAACAAATGCTTTTCTAAATGGTTTTAAATAAATTTCTCTTAAAGCTTGTTCTGTACACCAAACATTTTCGCCTTCATAACCATATAAAGCAAAATGTTTTAAGAAACAATATCTTCCTCTAGTTGATAATCCTTTAACAGCATTTGTAACAATAGTACCTGCTAACATTGCATCTTCAGAAGGAGATTCATGGTTTCTTCCAAAGAAAGAAGATCTATGAGAATCTATAGCCCAACCCCAGACGCCGTTAACACCAAGAGTTTTCATATCATCACCATAAGATTTACCAAATTCATAAGCAAGTTTTGGATTCCATGTAACCATAGTTGGATATCCAGTACCTCTAGGGCCACTAACGAAACCTTTAATTTGTGCAGGGCCATCAAAATCTGCAAGGAATGGTTTACCAATAGAAGCAATTGCTTTAGAACCATAATAGTTGTTAATTAAATTAACTGCATCTTCAATTGATAATTGATCTAATAATTTATTCCATTCTTCAGCATTATAATCTTCACCTAATTTTTGGCCTAATTCAGTTAATGAGTTTCCTTCAAATAATTTTAATCCATTATTTGCTCCCCATGTAACTGCATTATTGTTAACTGGGTCACCAAATTCATCAGTAGTAGCATTATCCCATGCTAATGCTCTTTCTTTTGAATAACCATTAATTGTTTTGACAGAAGGAGTAACAGCTCTTGGTTTTCTATTAGCACTAAAATCTTCAACTTTCATGAAGTTTTCTCTAGTAAACCAAGGAATATCAGCAACAAACTCTCCATCATTAGCATCAATAGGTGCAATATCTATTGCATCTTCTCCAGTAAATAAATTACCTACTTTTTTACCTGTAATTTTATCTTTATCAATATTAATTGTTTCACTAACATTAAAATTAAATTTAGCTTCTACATCTTTAGAATTATATTTAACTGTTTTAATATTATGACAATCGGTCATTAATTTTAATGAATATAAGCCTTTTTCAAGTTCATATCCTTTATGATTATTATTATTTTTATCATAACAATCATAACTTGTAAAATCATTAACATCAATTTTTAATTCAACTGTTTCTTCTTGATTTGGTTGTAATAAATTAGTTTTAGTAAAACCAACTAAATTAACACTAGCTTTTTCAATTCCACCTTTAGTATAAGGAGCAGTAACATATGCTTCTACAACATCTCTAGCAGGATAATTACCAGTATTTTTAACAGTTACAGGAATTGTAATTTCATCTTGATCTGTAATATTTGATTCTGGTTTAATTGACATTTCACCAACAGTCCATTCAAATGTTGAATAAGATTTACCATATCCAAATGGGAATTGAACTACACCATCATAGCCTTTACCAAATTCATTATTTACATCATTCCACATTTCTTCAACATTAGCAGTTTCATACCATTTATAACCTACATAAACGCCTTCTACATAATCTGTATAAGATCTACCAAAATCAGTATAAGATAATCCACCAACGAAAACATTACCAGGATTTGTAAAGAAATCATAAGCAAATGTATCTACAGTTTTTCCAGATGGAGACATATCTCCATATAATAAACTAGGAATAGCACTTGCTCCTCTAGTACCAGTAAAGCCAATATACATACAAGCACCAATTCCTGGAATTGTCTTTAAAAAGCCACATTCTAATGGATTAGCAGCATTAATTAAGACAACAACTTTTTGATAATTTTGTCCAACATATTTAAGTAATTCTTCTTCTTCAGTTGAAATTTCTAAATAATGACGGCTAGTATCTGCTACTGCACCAGGACCTTTTTTACCTTGACTTTTTGTTGAACATTCCATACCTTCACCTGCCATACGTGAAATAACAACAATTGCAGTTGAAGAATATTCTTTTGAATATGATAATAATTCATCAGTATAATATGCTTTATCATCAATTTTTGGTTCAATAAGTGGAGTAAGAGTATTTATATGAGTTCCTCTTAAATTCTCACTTTGATGATTAGGTGCTTGATATTTATTATACATATTAAATAATTTTTCATTATATTGAATACCATAATCATTTAATGCTTTATAAATATCAATATTTTTAGAAATATCATCAGTTTCAGGAGCAACACCACCAGAAGCATTTTGACCTTCACTACCATAAATCCAATCAATAGATCTCCATCCAAAGACATTAACCTTTTTATTGTCATTATAATTTAATGGTAAAGTATTATTTTCATTATGGAGAA
>URVS01000182.1 GCA_900551385.1 uncultured Mollicutes bacterium
ATTTATTCTTGTTTGTTTCTATGCAATATATGCTGCTTCGAAGAAATAAGATTACATGGCTAGAGATTATTGCAATTGAACTGATTAATATTTTCATTTTCTTACAGACAGATACAAAAATGTCATTTCTTGTACTGACACTTCTTGTATGTGTGATGGCACTGAATCGAATTGTAGTAATACGGACGTATCTGCTTAGAGTAAAGCAAAGGCTGTTTTCTATAGAAAGAAGACATCTGATAGCAGTTCCATGGATTTGTGCGCTTTTGGCATTACTTCTTCCTTTGTATCGCCAGGACAGTATTTTGTGGAAGGTTTTGAATAGTGGATTTTCCGGACGACTTCTATTAGGAAAAAATGCGATTATGAATTATGGATTTTCCTTTTTGGGACAGAAGATAGATATGAAGGGATTTTCAGTGCTGGGAAAAAATTATGAAGTTTATAATTATGTAGATTCTTCATATTTGCAGATTGCGATTCGTTATGGAATTGTATTGCTGGCGCTGGTTTGTGTTTTGTATGGTGCGGCACTTTTAAAGGCACGTAAAAGAAAAGATGGAATGCTGTTCCTATTTTTGATTGTAATTCTTTTTTTGTGCATAGAGGAACCTTTTCTGTTCGATGTTGGATTTAATCTATTTCCTGTTTTGGCATTTTGTGATGAAGACATTTTGGGTGAGTTTGCTTTTGAAACATCACATATAGAAGAATCATTTATAAAAGAGCCTGATATAAATGAAACAGCTGTTAAGCCATATTTTGTAAAAAACAAAAGTCAGAAACGAAAAAATAACAAAAAAAGGAAGAAAAGATCATAAAGGTTAATATGATTTTCTGACGGAAAGGGGGAGTAATGAGAAGAATAGCAGGAAAAATGGGAATGCTTGCAGCAGCAGCGGCATTTGTTTTGCAGTTTCAGGTAGTAAACTGCGCAGAAAAGACTAGTGCAGAGACAGTGATTGAGCAGGAGACACAGATTGATGTGCTCCAGTCAGCTTATGCACAGCCAGCTGATGCAACAAATAATCTGGCAGGAAGAAAGTTCATTCTGTTAGGAGACAGCTATGGAGATGGTTGGACACCAGAGCGTATGGAGGTCAGTTGGATGACCAGAATCAAGAATGCGCTTGGAAGTGAAAATGTGTATACTTGCAGTGAAGGTGGCGTAGGCTTCTGTGGCTATAATTCGCAGCGAGCAACGTACATAACACTTCTTCAGCGTCTGCTTCCGCAGATTCCAGATCGCAATGCGATTACCGATATCGTACCATGTGGTGGATTGCCAGATATGAGAAAAAATGATGCTGAGCTGATTGCTGGAATTAATAATTTCGTGTCATATTGCAGAACTATGTTCCCAAATGCAAGGATTTCCTATGGTGCGATTGGCTGGGGACCAACTGCGTATATACAAAATTTTATGGTTCCAAAGTATAACAATGTGTTCAGTAATATTGGTGCGCTTGGAATTTACAATATGCCTGGTGCATACACTTCATTGCATGGGCATCCAGAATGGTTCAGCAGTGATGGAAAATCTTGAAAATGTTGCTAGAAATGAAGCAATTAAATTAGGTAAAGGAGATTTATTCTCTACTTTAGCAGTTGAAGATTCTTATTCAAAAACTTATGAACAATTCTTAAAATATTTTGTTGATCATAAAAAAGGTTGTTTTATTACTCCTAGAGATTCTATTTCATGTGGTGTTGCAAACGCTGCTATATTTAATAAAATTAATATACCTCAAGATGTTCAAATTCTTTCAGTTATCGGAACTAAATATTCAAAAATTGTTAGACCAAGCTTAACATCATGCGATATTGATATGTATGAAGTTGGCTCAATCGGTATGAGAATGTTAACTAAATTATTAAATGGTTCTTTAAAAAATAAAGTTTATCCATTTGTTTCAACTATTGAAAAACGTGAATCAACTAGAGTCTAATAATGAAAGATAAAAAAGATTTAATATTTAAAATATTAATTATTATTCCTGCTATTGCAGCATTAATATTTTGTATTATTGCTTTAGTATTTAATAACAACGATTTATTTTTTGGAATAGCATTAATTTTATTAGGAGTTTTTTATAGCTTATATCAAATTACCAAAATACAAGAACATAAAAAAAATCCTGAAAATAAATTAACATATTCATTTTTAGTTTTTGGTATTATATTCATTATTGCAGGTATCGTAATTGTAATTTTAAGACGTTAAGTAGTGGTCTCCACTACTTTTTAATTGCAACATATTTTAATTATATTTATAATTAAATTACTAAGGAAATTATTAAATGGATCTAAATATTTTAAATAACTCTCTAATTATTTCTAATAATAAAAAAGAACTGCTTGAAATAAAAAAAAGTAACCCTTTTTTAAATTTTAAAATAATAAATAAAAAAGAATTATTTTCAAATTTATTTTTTCATTATGATTCTAAAGCCAATTTATATTTATATAGAAAAGGTATATTATTAGACAATACTGATGAAATATTAAATAATTTATATTTTCTAAAGCCAAATATCAATTCTAAAATTGATAATTTAATTTCTTTAAAAAATGAATTAGAACAAAATAAATTATTATTAAAAGAAGATTTTTATCAAGATTATTTAAAAAATAAAAAAATTATCTTATATGATTTAGATTTAGATATTGAATTAAAATCAATTTTTGAACAATTAAATATTCAACCAATAATTATTAATAACGAATTTAAATTAGATAAATGTGTATATGAATTTAATAATTTTGATGAAGAAATAAGATTTATTTTTGAACAAATTGCTTTGTTAATTGAAAAAGGTATTTCTCTTAATAAAATAAAAATATTAACAAATAATGAATTATACATTTCAAGCCTAAAAAAATATGAAAATTATTTTTCTTTTAAATTTAATTTTTCTAATGAAGAAAAAATAATTCATTCAAATGATATAAAATTATTTAAATCTATTTTTTCTTCTACAAACTTAGATGAAACATTAACTCAAATTGAAAATAGAATTATAGATGTCGATGCTTTTAATAAACTTTTAAGAAAAATATTAGAAGTTAAATCTTATATTCAAGAAAATGAAATTGAAAATTATATTGATTATATTACTAAAAAAATAAAAATTAGTTCCATTAAATATGAAAATGGTATTGATGTTGTTTTTTCTTTAGATAATTTAAATAAAGAAGATTATTTATTAATTCCTGGCTTTATTTTAAATCAATATCCAAAAATAATTAAAGATGAAGATTATTTATCAGATAAAGAAAAAATCATTTTAAATATGGTTACTTCTAATCAAAAACAATTATTTCAAGAAAACAACTTTATTCGTTCATTATCAAAATTTAACAATGTAATTATTTCTTATTGTTTAAAAAATGATAAAGAAGAATATTATCCTTCTTTATTAATAGAAAAATATAATTTACCTATAATCAAAAATTATGAATTTACAAATTATGTTTATTCAAAAGATTATTATAATTATTTTAACTCTAATGTTCTTGATGAATATAATAATTTTTCTTTTATTTCTCCATATTTAAAAAATATCGTTGCTAAAGAAATTGAATATAAGACTTATACCAATCAATTTACTAATATTAATAATTTTATATTGCCTAATATGAAATTATCTTACACAAGCCTAAAAACATATTTTGAATGTGGATTTAAATTTTATTTAAGCAGAATATTAAAAATCGATGAATTTGAAGATACATTATCTACTAAATTAGGCACTATTATGCATAAATATCTTGAATTAGTTGCTAAAAATAAAAAAATAG
>URVS01000183.1 GCA_900551385.1 uncultured Mollicutes bacterium
ATTTATGAAGATGAGGCAAACTCAATTCTGAATGAATGTTACGACAACGCATATATTAATGATGAAAACAGAATTGCATATGCGTTTATGATGAAACAAGGCATAATTACAGCAAAATTCGGTACAGAGCCGAACAAAGAGCTTACAAAAGAAGAATACAGTGACTTTATAAAAAAAGTAATTTCAATAAATGAAAAACAAAAAAGTATGCCCTCATATGTAATGATAGATGATGTAAAAATCTATAAAAATGAATACATTGAAGCTATAGAAAATGTTAATAAATTCATTCTAGAAAATGGACGACACCCTGAAACTATCACAATCTATGTTAAAAGAAGACGAAAATAAAACTCTCCCCCCATAAAATACTCTTTTTAGAAAAATATCCTACAAAAAAATAAGAGAACATGCAACAATCATTGTTAGTCATGAACAATAATTATTATTTTTGACTAGATCATTGTTTTTATTATTTATTTTGTTTTTTAAGTCAGATCTACTAGTTCTTTTTGTTGTTTTAGTTCTATATTATGTATTTATTATATTTTTGGCTGTTACTATTAGTGTGTTGTGTTTTGGTATTTTGCAATCTTATTATATGGTATTGTCTGTACTTTTTAAATCAATTAAATCTTTATTATGACCATAATTAATTGTTTCAAGAATATTAAATCATTATGTTCACATTTAAAAGAAGAATAGTACTAAAAACAGGTTGTTGAAAAGTAGCTAAATACATAAACACAATATTTTCACGAACCATACTTTCTAACTTACGGCTACTGTGAATAGAATAAATAGTACCCATTAAAATTATACAAAGAAGCATTGTTGCAGAATAAGCTTTTTAACATAGAGTATCTTTGTATTGAAAATCAATATCACTAAAATCAACACAATCCACTCCTTATCACTGAAAAAACAAGCAGGATTATCTGGAATTAATTTTCTAATATCAACAGGTAACAAAAAAGTTTGACCAATAGTATCTTCACGTAAAACCATAAATAACAAATCAACAAAAAATATTTTACTATATAATATAACTATAAAACGTTATATACAAATATTCTATAAAATAACTATTAAAAAAGTATTTAAACTTTAATTATAAAATCATGATAAAAAATAGAAAAAAATAAAGAATAATTATAAAAATAAGTAAACCTAAAATAAGAAAAAAAATATTAATTAAAAATTAATTCTTACACATTCTCAAATAATTTAAAAAAAATAATAAAAGGAGCTTAGATTTATTTTTATTTAATATCTTGGATGATAGTTTGGACTTTCATTAGTAATGGTAATATCATGAGGATGACTTTCAGACATACCATTAGGAGTTATATGAACTAATTCTGCTTTTTCATGCATTTCTTTAATTGATTTAGCCCCAACATAACCCATTGATGATTTTAAACCACCCATTAATTGATAAATTACATCATTAACTGGTCCTTTATATGGTACTCTTCCTTCAATCCCTTCTGGAACTAATTTTTTCATTTCAGTTTTATTACTTTGGAAATATCTATCAGCACTTCCTCTTTGCATTGCGCTTAATGAGCCCATTCCAACATATACTTTATATTTTCTTCCTTCAAAAATAATTTCTTCTCCAGGAGCTTCTTCACATCCTGCAAATAAGCCTCCTAACATAACTGCATCTGCTCCTGCAGCAATCGCTTTAGCTATATCTCCAGATTGTTTAATACCGCCATCAGCAATTACTCCAATGCCTTTTTGTTTACAATATGATGCCACATCCATAACAGCTGTTAATTGAGGAACACCAACACCTGCAATAATTCTAGTAGTGCAAATAGAACCTGGACCAATACCAACTTTTACTGCATCTACTCCAGCTTCAATTAACATTTCAGCAGCTTCTTTAGTAACAATATTTCCCGCAATAATATCTAAAGTTGGATATTCTTTTCTTATTTCTTTGATAGTATTAATAATATTTTGAGAATGACCATGTGCACTATCAACAACTAAAACATCAATTCCAGCCTCTACAAGAGCTTTTGTTCTTAATAATGTATCTTTACTTACTCCAACTGCTGATCCTACTAATAAACGTCCTTTTTGGTCTTTAGAAGCATTAGGATAATTAGCAATATTATCAATATCTTTTAAATTAATCATACCTTCTAAAATATTATCATCATTAATAATAGGTAATTTTTCAATTTTATTAGAAATCATTATATTTCTTGCTTCTAATAAATCAATATCTTTTTTACAAGTAACAAGATTTTTATGTGTCATAATGTCTTTAACTAAATCATTATCATTTTCACTATATTTTAAATCTCGATGAGTAATAATACCAATTAGATGATTTTGTTTATCAACTACTGGTAAACCAGAAATATTATATAATTCTACAATTTCTTTTACTTTAGATATTTTATCATCACCTAAAACAGTAAATGGATTAGAAATCATTCCACTTTCTGCTCTTTTTACTTTAGAAACTAAATAAGCTTGTTTTTCGATAGATAAATTCTTATGAATAATACCAATTCCACCTTCTCTAGCTAAGCTAATTGCCATTTTTTCTTCAGTAACAGTATCCATTGCTGCACTTAAAACAGGAATATTTAAAGTAATATTCTTAGTTAGTTTTGTTTTAAGTTTAATTTCATTAGGTACGACATTAGAATAATTTGGTACTAATAAAACATCATCAAAGGTATAACCTTTCTTTAAAATTTTGTTTTCCATGTTCTCTCCTTAATAGTTTTTTATTTTAGATTATACTTGAACAAATTATTAAGTGCAAGAAAAAAATAGAAAAGTTATTTCCCTTTTCTATTATGATTTTCATGATATAATTTCCATTTCTTAATATCTAATTTATATTCTTTTAAATATGGTTCTTCTTGAGGTCCACATTGTGACTCTTCATAAATAATATTTTCATCAGATATTTCATTTAATATTTCTTTTTGTATTTCTAAATAATCTTTATCTACCACACTTATCACCATTATTAGTGTGTTATTATTTATAAAAATTATTCATTAAAGAAATTTAAAGCATCATTATATACTTTTTCATGATCTACTTCATTTAAAATTTCATGACGCATATTATCATAATCAATATTCTTAATGTTTGTAAATCCAGCTTTAATTAAAACTTTTTTGGAATCTAAAGCTCCTTTTTCTCCACCTACACATGGATCATCTTTACCTCTTAAAAGAAGGATTTTCATTTCGTTATTCACATTTTTATATAGTTTATAATTGTGCATTAAGCAAACTAAAGACATTAAATCTTTTAAAGCAGCAATAGTAAATGGAAAACCACAATAAGGATCATCAAGATAATTTTTAACATTCTCTTTATGATGAGAAATCCAATCAACATCTGTTTCAGGATTATCAATTGCTTTATTAAAATTACCTACAACTAAATTATCTAAAAATTTTGAATAGCCATCTTTTCCTTTAAATAACATAATAATATTTGCTAAAATTTTACCAAAATGAGTTCCTTTTTGATAACATGGATATCCACTTAATATAACTTTATCATATAAAGAAGAATGTTCTTGTAATACTACTCTAGAAATAATTGTACCCATTGAATGAGCAAATAAATATAAAGGCAATGAAGGATATTTATTTTTAATGAAATTAGCTATTTCTACTTGATCATCAATTAATAATTTATAACCTTCTTTATCGTTAAAATGACCTAATTTATCTGCTTCGAATCCATGACCTCTCATATCTGCAGAAACAACAATATAACCATTTTCATT
>URVS01000184.1 GCA_900551385.1 uncultured Mollicutes bacterium
GATTAAAACTTTAACTTGATATTCACCAGCATCAATAAATGGTCCGTTTAAATAAGTAACCTTAGCTTCTTTAGGAACATTTATTGGTTCAATAAAATGTTCATTTCCATCATAAGTAACAATATCATCATTCATTATAATATTTTCAAAATTCTTTTTTTCAATTGTAGAAATTGATGATGTGATACTAGATGATTCACTACTATCATTAATAGAATTTTGATTATTACTTCCACATGCACATAATAAACATAACAAACTTAATAAAAAAATTTTTTATTCATATAATTTTCCCCTTTTCTTTATTTAATATTCAAAATCAGGTTTATCAATATTTTTCTTTAATGCAAAAGGATAAACAAATATAGATAATATACCTGCAATTATAAAAGCTATAAAAGCCATAAAAAGCGCAATTAAAACACTTATAATTGCTAAAACAACTTTAGCGACAATTAAAAATATAAATCCATCTATGCTAAATGAAAAAATCACTCCTGGCATTTTTACAAAACCAAAACTACAAATCTTTAAAAATAAATCTCCTACAAAATTGTTATTAAATAAACAACATGATACTAAAGTAAAAATCATGACTAATACTAAAATAGATTCACATAATGTTGGATCTTGTTTTACAATAGATAAAATAGCAATAAATAAACATATTGCTAATAATATTCCACCTATAACAAATGATTTTTTTCTATTTTTTAAAGATTTATTTATTGTTTCTTGTCTTTTTTGTTCTTTTTCTTTTTCAACACAAGTTTTACATAAATAATGAACTATATGATTTCTTCCAGTTTTTTTAATAATTAGTTCACTAGAATCATATATTGGTTGTTTACATGTTTCACAAACTGCTAAAACTTGTTTTTGATCAATCTTTTTTTCTTCAACTTTTTCATTTTTAACTTTATTACCTACAAGTTCATCGACAGAAATATTAAAAATTTTTGCCATTTGAGTGATTGTAGATATTGATGGCTCAACATCTTCTTTTTCCCAACGTGATATAGCTTGTGAAGTTACATATAATTTATCAGCCAAATCTTTTTGTGTTAATCCATTTTTTAATCTATATTTCTTTATATTTTCACCAATCATTTGAAATCCCTCTTTTCTAGTAACAATTAAAGTATAATCAAATTAGGTAAAAAATAAAATCAACAAAGTGTTGTATTAACTACACATTTTGTTGAATTAACATATTTAAGGTTATAAATATATAAATAAATCATATTATATTAACAATTTGTTGATTTATAATATTATCTTTTTATTTCAAACTTATAAATCATTTCATCAATTTTTTTATAAATACCATTACATGCATAACAATATCCAGATAAAAAATCAATCATTCTTAATCCTTCTCTTTTATTAACATTAGAAGCATTAACAATAATAGACATATTTTCTTTTAATTGTTCTAAAGCCGTATCTATATCTTCTATTTGATTAATGATTACTACTTTAGGTGGATTATCATTATTTTTAATTATTATATTTTTCATACAAATTTCCTTAAAAAATTTATCGCATTTTTTTCAAGTCGAGATACTTGAGCTTGCGAAATATTATATAATTTTGCAATTTCAACTTGTGATTTATCTTCATAATATCTTTTTATAATTATTTCTTTTTCTAATTTAGGTAATTTATCTAATCCTTGATATAAAGATATTTTAGTTAATGTTTTTTCATTTGAATTATCAATATCTGGGACGATTTCTATTAAAGTTAAATCTTCATCATCACCATGTAAAGTTTCTGTTAAACTTGATATAGGCATATTCGCATCTAAAGCTTCAATAATTTTCTTTTGTTCAACATTAAATTTATTAGCTAATTCTTCTACTGAAGGAATATGACCATATTCATTAACATTAATTTCTTTTTCTTTTAATACTTGATAAGATAAATCTTTAATTTGTCGAGAAACTCTTAATAAAGAATTATCTCTAAGATATCTTCTTATTTCTCCTTCAATCATAGGAACTGCATATGTAGAAAATCTTACTTCATGTTCAAGAGAAAAATTATCAATTGCTTTAATTAAACCAATAACTCCAATTTGAAATAAATCATCTAAATCATCAGTTCTTTTTTGAAATTTATTAACCACTGATAAAACAAGTTTAAAATTACCTTGTATTATTTCATTTTTAATTCTTTTAGAATTAGTTTCTTTATATTCTTTAATTAAATCAATAGTTTTTTGATTAGGTAAAGAATTTAATAAATTAGTATTTAAACCCGAGATTTCAACTTTATATTTAGCCATATATATCACCGAGTTTATTTTGACCTAAAATCTTAATTTTTAAACTTTAAGATTTTCTTTTAAATTATTTTTTAATTTTTTAATTATTCTTTTTTCTAATCGAGAAATATAAGATTGAGATATTCCAAGTTTCTCAGCTGTTTCTTTTTGAGTTAATTCTTCATAACCATTTAAACCAAATCTTAAAGATAAAATTTCTTTTTCTCTTGGTCTTAATTCATCAATAGCTTCATGTAATTTAGAATATTCTTCTTTAGTAAACAAATTATCTAACACTTCATTTTCTGATTGAGATAAAATATCCACTAATAAAAGTTCATTACCATCATAATCACATTTTAATGGTTCGTCTAAGCTGACTTCACCTTTCATTTTTGATTTCTTTCTTAAATACATTAAAATTTCATTTTCTATACATCTAGAAGCATAAGTAGCTAATTTAATATTTTTTTCTAATTTAAAAGTATTAATAGCTTTAACTAAACCAATAGTTCCAATAGAAATTAAATCTTCTAAATTTGTTAAATTAGTTTCATATCTTTTAGCAACATAAACAACTAATCTTAAATTATGTTCAATTAATTTATTTCTACCTCTTATATCACCTTTTTGATATAAATCAATATAATAATCTTCTTCCTCTTTACTTAAAGGAGGGGCGAGATTTTCTGATCCATTAATATAATGAACATTATTACCTTTTAAAAATAAACTTCTTATTAATTTAAATAAATTTTTCATAAATGTACCTCATTAATAAGATACATAAATTCATTAAAAAAATTTGTCGAATTATCATGTTAAATAAATATTTAATAAACATTCACAACCATTAAAATCATTTTCATTACTTGAACATAAATAAGCATAAGTATAAGAAGATTTACCATTAATAGAAATAAGACATTTTTTACCTTTTAATACATTATTACCAGTTAAAGTATTAACAAATATTTCTTCATCAAAATTAAAATTCATATTTTTATTAATAAATATAACAGGAGTATTATCATGCATTAAAGTATTACCTGAATCCATATAACCATTAAAAACACTTTTTCTTTATAATTTCTAAAGCGATATAATTTATCAACAAAAATAGAAATAATAAAAATTATAATTAAAATTATTGGATAACATAACAAACTTAATGCTTGAACACTTTTATTAATAATAAAGATACCCTTATAATAAACTAAACCATTAAAACTTAACATTATTAAAAATTGACTTATATAAGAAAATAATAAATATAAAATTAAATATAAGACACATTCTTTTTTGAATAATTTAATAAAAATTAATAAATTTAACAATAAATATAAAGTTAAACATATATAAAAATTTTGATAAATAAAAGTTAACTGTAAACAATTAATAACACTTAAAATAATAAAATAATAAAATTTTATATTTTTTAACGATAAATTTTTAATTAAAAATAAAGATATAATACTATTTAAAAAATAATTAATTA
>URVS01000185.1 GCA_900551385.1 uncultured Mollicutes bacterium
CTGTACTGAAAAGCGACAAAATTTTGCGCCGTGCGCCTGAAGCAGTTGATTTTTTGAAACCGCTCTGCTATAATGGGGTCGAGCAAAGGTGTTCCAAGTTTTTGGGACACCTTTCTTTTTTTATATTTTATTTTTCCCAATTTTATAAGATTTTTTTTTTAATTTTCATTATTATTCCTCCTACAAATTAAAAATTTAGCCTGTTGTAAACTTCTTCATCCCCTTTAAACAAGCTTTCTCTTTTTTAATCATAGATTTACTCCCTATACATTATATTACCATATTTTATATTATTTTCCAATAATATTTTTTTCTATTCATTTTTATTTTTTTATTATCTTTAAATCTTAAAAGTATTTTCTTTAAAATAAATATTTCAGACTATTCTGCAGATTATGATATTAAATCTATTTTGATGTATACTATTTTTGAGGTGATTTTATTATGAAAAACAATTTAGATATTATTACTGATTCTGGACATGAAAAGATATCCTTAGTACTAAAATCATTGATAGTTGGTATTATCACATCATTAGTTGTTATATTATATCGATTTTCATTATCATATGCAGAAAAAATAGCCTTTAATATTTATGAATATATCTCAGAAAATAAATGGGCTATTCCTCTGTGGTTTTTAGTATTATTTATCATTGCATACATAGTAGGTAAATTAATTGATAAAGAACCCTACATCAGCGGCAGTGGTATTCCCCAAATAAAAGCTATCATAGGCGGATATATAAAAAACAGACCACTAAGTACCATAATAAATAAATTTATTGGTGGAACTCTTTCAATCCTAAGTGGTCTTTCTTTAGGTCGTGAGGGCCCTTCTGTACAGCTTGGTGCTTGTACAGGTGACCTAATAAGCAAATTTTTTAATAGTTCAAGGCTACAAAGGCGCCTTTTAATAAGCAGTGGTGCTAGTGCTGGGCTATCAGCAGCTTTTAATGCTCCCTTATCTGGAGTGCTTTTTTGCTTAGAAGAAATATATAAATATTTTTCTCCTGTTGTTTTATTATCTGCAACAGTAGCTGCTGTAGCTGCCGATTTTATATCTAAACACTTTTTTGGTTTAAATCCTGTGTTTAATTTTACTTCAACTACTGCATTACCATTAAAAAACTATTGGTTTTTACTTTTTCTTGGTGTACTCCTTGGAGTGCTTGGTGCCTTTTACAACTGGGCAACATTACTTACTCAAAAGCTATATGGTAAACTTAAGGTATCTACTTCTACCAAATTATTAATTCCATTTGCTTTAGCTGGTATATTAGGATTGATATTTCCAGTATTACTTTGTGGTGGCCATGCAGCTCTTGAAGAATTTTCACTAAGTAATACATTATTGCTTTTATTTTTAGTTTTTATTGGTAAATTATTATGTTCAATAATTAGTTTTGGTTCAGGTGCTCCTGGTGGAATATTCTTTCCTCTACTAATTATTGCTGGCTCAATAGGTTCAATTTTTGGATATATATGCATAAATTCTTTTGGTATAAATGAAACCAACTTTACAAGTTTTATCATATTATCTATGGCTGGATACTTTACTGCTATTGTAAGAGCTCCTATAACAGGTATAATCTTAATTATTGAAATGACAGGTTCCTTTAACCACCTACTTCCATTATCAATAGTATCAATCATTGCTTACATAGTTGCTGATTTATTAGATAGTGCTCCTATTTATGATTCATTAATGGAAAATCTATTACTTAAAAATAACATTAATGAATATCATAAAAATAGCAAGAAAAAAACAATAATTACAAATATAGTTCACTATGGCTCAACAATAGAAAAAATGGCTGTAAAAGATCTTAATCTTCCTGAAAACACATTAGTTGTATCCATAAATCGTGGTGAAACATCTATCACTCCAAATGGTAATACAATAATTAAAGCTGGTGATGAAATTCTTACTATGACAGATCTTAAAGACGAATGGAAAATTAGAAATTTAATGGATAAATTAACTGAAAAATAACATGTTTCAAAACGGAATAATGTTTTATTATTCCATTTTTATATTTTTATGGTAATATTATCTTTGTAGATTATTTTTTTCATTAGGAGGTTTATAATGAAAAATAACACCAATAAATTAATTTATTTTGAAGAATATATACCTATTAACGGAATATCACAATATTTATTCCATTGTGGTACAGACTACAAAAATCCAGTATTGTTAATTTTGCATGGTGGTCCTGGTTCTGCTGAATCAATATTTTCATATACTTTTCAAGAAAAATGGGAAAATATCTTCACAGTTGTTCATTGGGATCAACGTGGTGCTGGAAAAACCCTTACTGAAAATCCTGATGAAGATACATTTCCAACCACAGAAATTTTACTTAATGATTTAAAAGAAATATGTGATTATTTAAAGAAAAAATATAATAAAAAGAAAATTATTTTATTAGGCCACTCTTGGGGTAGTATTTTAGGAAGCTTATATATACAATCTCACCCTGAAGATATAGAGTATTATATAGGAGTAGGACAAGTTGTAGATATGTTGGAAAATGAAAAAGTAGCTTATGATAAAACTAAAGAAGCTATCTTAAAAGCTAATAACAAACATGACTTAAAAAAACTTAATTCATTAGGTGAATATCCTGGTGAAAAATTAGATTTGACTTCTACTAAAACCATACGCAAGTTTAGAAAGATACAGGCCAAATATAATTTAGCCATAAATATTAATTTTTCACTTATTAAAAACTTTATAAAAAGTCCTATTTTTCAATTAAGTGACGTTAAAGCTTACTTAAACTCTTACAACGCTAATAAATCTATTTATAAATTTTTAGAAAACTTTACTCTTTATTCAAAACCATTAAAATATGAAGTACCTATTTTTTATATCTTAGGAGATAATGACTGGCAAACTCCATATAATATAGCTAGTAAATACTTTAATAAAATTGATGCTCCATATAAAAAACTATATGTTATTCCTAATGCTGGTCACATGACCATGATGGATGAACCTGAATTATTTTTTGAAGCATTAAGTGATATTAATACTAATTCTTTAATTAAAAAATAATAAAAAAAGCTATCTTCTATTTAAACTAAGATAGCTTTTATAATTTTCTATTTATCTATACTTTTAATAATTCTTGAAATATAACTTAAAGTATGGAAATCTCTATCAATATTTTCTTTTATATGTTTCATACCTTTAATTAACGTTTCTTCTGAAAATCTTTCCTTTAATATCAGTATTGATAATCCGTTTATTGAACCCTCTTTTGTATCTAGCACTCTAGATTTCTTAATATATTGATTTTCCATTGCAGAAAGAATTGCCTTTTCTAATTCATTACTAATATCTAATTTTGGCATTTCATCATAAACTCTAATTTTAGGACTGTTTATATCAAAGTTCTTTACTGTACTTAAATCGCAACCTACAAAAATTGTATTGATAAATTTAGCATCTCTAAAATCTACATTTGCAAGACTTGCACCTTCAAAAATTGCATCTTCAAACATAGCTTCTCTAAATTTACATCCCTTTAAATTTGATCCTATAAATTCAGCTTCTTTAAAACTACATCTGTAAAAATTACACTTTTTGAAATGAGCTCCCCTTAAGCTAGTAAAATCAAAATTTGATCCTGAAAAATCACAATTATAGCATTTGCTTCTTTTTAAATTTTTATATACAAAATTTTTATTAATTTTACTTGTATTATCATAAACAAAGTTTTCTGGTGTACTTCTATTTATTGCCATTACTGCCTCCA
>URVS01000186.1 GCA_900551385.1 uncultured Mollicutes bacterium
AGTTATTGGTCTATGTAATGGCATGAATATTTTAATGAGTGAATTTTATGGCGCTAAAAAATTTGATACATTAAGAAAAGAAATAGCTATTTGTATCGATATAATAAGTGTTACTACGATTATTTTATCTTTAGGAGTTATTATTTTTGCTCCTCAAATATTATCATTAATGAAAGTAAAAGAAGAATTATTATCTGATTCTATTATTTATTTAAGAATTACTTTAATTGGTTTATTATTTTCAGGTATATATAATGTTTATAGTGCGGCTCTAAGAAGTGTTGGTGATTCTATTAGACCATTATATTTTTTAATATTTTCATCAATTGTTAATATAGTTTTAGATTTTATATTTGTTAAATATTGTTCTTTAGGAGTATTTGGAGTAGCTTTAGCTACAACTATTTCTCAATTTTTATCTATGATAGTGTGTATAATTTATGGATTATGGAATCCAACATTATTTAAATTTAAATTATCTGATTTTAAGATGAATTGGTCTTTATTTAAAGAAACAATGACATATTCTTTAGCAAGTGCAATGCAACAAATTGTTTTACAAGTAGGTAAAGCCTTTATTCAAATTAAAATTAATTTATTACCTATATCTGAACAAGGTGGATATAATATTGGCACTAAAATTGATGATTACGCTATTACTCCTGCAATATGTATTGGTAATGCAAGTGCAGTCTTTTTAGCTCAAAATCGTGGAGCAGGAGAAATTTCTAGATATAAAAAAGGTTTTTTAATTGGTTTATTAATGGAAATCATTTATACCATCTTTATTGCAATAATGATAGGAATATTTAAAGTACCTTTATTAAAACTATTCTCTCATGATCAAGAAGTTTATCCATATGGTATAAGTTATTTATTTATTATGACATTTTTATATATATTACCTGGCTTTACTAATGGTGAACAATCATATTTTAGAGGATTAGGTAAATTAAATATTGTTTTCTTATCTTCTTTTGTCCAAATAATATTTAGAGTTATAGCAGCTTATATATTAATACCTCTATATGGAATAAATGGTGCAGCTTTATGTACATTAGTTGGTTGGATAGCTATGTTAAGTTTTGAAACTCCTATTTTAATTAATTATTGGATTAAAAATAAAGGATTAAATCATATTTCAAATGTTGATATTTATGATAATTGATTCTTTAACATTTTAGTCCAATTAATAAAACCATAAACATCAAAAATAAAAAATGTTACAAAACAAATTACAATTGGTAAATAAGATATATTTTCTCCACATGCTAAAGACCATAATATAATTAAAACAATATCATTCAAAGCATAACCTAAAGCATAAAATCTACTTCTAAATAAAGTAAAACCTACTGCAATAAAACTAGTAAATACGCTTATAGTGCTAACAATTAAATTAGAAGTATTTAAAGCTTTTAATATAAAATAAAAAACAATAGTAACAATAATTCCTACAATAATAATTAATAAATTCATTTTTAAATTTAATTCTTTTATTTCTACTTCATTTTTATTTTTTTTAGATGGATGTTTTATCCAACTAATTAAGCTAATTATCGCCATAGGAGAAGTCAAACATAAATAAGTAATCATTTCTCCATAATATTTAAATGAATAAGAAATAAATCCATAAAATATTGAAAATATTATTCCTAATATTTGACCAAAAATTATTCCTTTAGATAAAAATAATAAATAAGTAATTCCAATTAGTGAACCAACTAAATATAAATATTGATTATTTTTAAAAATAAAAAAAGAACTAATAATTAATATAATTGATAATATAAACATACTTAATTCTAATTTTGTAAAATATTTCATAAAACTCCTAGAAAAAAGCATTTAATATATATTTTTAACATATATTAAACGCTTTAAATTTTATTAACTTAATAATATTAACATAAATAAATTATTTTTTTAAATCATTTTGTTTATAATGCTCTAATTCAGCATCAATACCATTTTTAGTTTTAAAAGAAAATATAAAATGTCTTTTTTGTTTTAA
The DNA here is from genome assembly GCA_900551385.1 of uncultured Mollicutes bacterium. GTDB lineage: Bacteria > Bacillota_I > Bacilli_A > RFN20 > CAG-449 > CAG-449. The sequence continues at coordinate 2,015 of URVS01000186.1, forward strand.
AGCAATAGCTTTAGCTCTAATACTTTCTTTTAATTCTTCATATTTAATAACATAATTGTTTGCTTTTGCCCAAGCTCTAATTTTACTAACAATTTGGAATGAATAGAATACATCTACTCCCATCACACCAAAATACATTCCTACAAAATAAGCATATATAGGATAATTATTAATAAAATCAGTTATATAAATTATATATTTATGAATAAATAAATAATAAATAGCAGCAATAACTAGCCAAAAGAAAGAAAATAATGGACAAATAATACCTTGGATATTACCAGGTCTAGAAGAATAATCCCATAATTTAACTTTCATTTTTTTTATAAAAACTAAACCAGTAATATATTCTACTAAAGTCATTAAAATTCCTAATAATAAAATTACTACAATTGCTCTAACAATTTCAGAACTAATAAAAGATAAATTAATACTAGAAACTAAATATAAAAATGTTAAACCAGTACCATATAAAGGTAAACAAGGACCTACTAAAAATCCTGGATTAATCCATTTTTTATGAACAATTCTTCTAAAAAACAATTCAAGAAGCCATCCTAAACTACAACCAACAATAAATACTAATGATATCCCTACAAAATAATTCATAATTAAACACTAAAAAGTTTTCTCATGTAAATCCTTTCTTTCAATGAAAGTTTACCATCTATTGTCACTATTGCAAAGCAAATATCAATAATATCTTCTTTTAATTCTTTATTAACATCAAATACTCCACAACCTGAGTCATAATCTTTAGTCAATGATTTAACTTCTAATGAGTACATGTTTCATACTTTTTTAACACTGTTGATTTTTCAACACTGTCATATTATAATAGCGATATAAAAATACATTAAAGAGCATTTTTATTAACAATATCTAAATATCAACAATGTTAATTATTCTGTTAAAGGGAGAGAAAATGAAAGCAAAAAATCTTAATAATTCATCAAAAAAAACTAGAAATTTAATTAAAAATACTTTTGCTGAAATGTTATCAGAAAAAAAAGAAATAAATAAAATAAGTGTAACTGAATTAGTTAAAAGAGCCGATATTAATCGAGGAACTTTTTATACTCATTACAATGATATATATGAAGTAGCAGAAGATTTTTCTAATGAATTAATAGATAAATTCTTTTCTAATGACATTCTTTTTGATATTAAAAATGTCGATCAATTCATTGAAACATTTTTCAAATATTTACAAACAAATGATAAAACATATAAATTATTATGCAAATCTGATGATTCTTTTTTCTTTTTAACTAAATATGTAAAAATTATTTCTAATAAATCAAAAGAAATTGAATTAGAAAAAAAACAGGAAATAACCTCTGCATACAGACGTGAGATACAAAATATGTATAATGAAATAATAGATTTTAAACATGATTATATAAAAATATATTCATCAATGAGCACATTGATAGCATCTGACAATTTAAAAATGATAAAGGATTTTTTTTATAAAGAAATACTACCATTTCATAATAGTATTTTAAAAGATGTAACATTTACACACTCTATAACATTAATTGAAGACAGCATAATACAAGGCATTATATATAGTTATGTACTGAAAGCAAAAAACAATTCCATTAATTTTAATATAGATATTCAGGAAAACATTAATATTGTATCTGAAATATCATCTTTAGATATGTCTCGAATTTTAGGAATACTGTTAGACAATGCATTTGAAGAAGCTGTTAAAACCGAATCAAAAAAT
>URVS01000187.1 GCA_900551385.1 uncultured Mollicutes bacterium
CTCTTACATCTTCACTGATACCAGTAGCTTTTAAGATTTCTTTAGCTGTAGATTTACCGATACCATATACATAAGTTAATGAGATAACAACACGTTTATCACGTGGGATATCTACACCTGCAATACGAGCCATTTTGTTTCCTCCTAAATACTAACCTTGTCTTTGTTTATGTTTTGGGTTTTCGCAAATAATCATTACGCGCCCTTTTCTTTTAATTACTCTGCATTTATCACACATTGGTTTTACAGATGGTCTTACCTTCATCCTGTCTACCTCCTTTTGGAAGATTTTTTATTTATGTCTAAATGTAATTCGCCCACGTGTTAAATCATATGGAGATATTTCAACGGTAACTCTATCCCCCGGTAAAATGCGAATGTAGTGCATACGGATTTTACCAGAAACGTGAGCAAGAATTTCCACTCCATTTTCTAAAGCCACTTTAAACATTGCATTTGGTAATGTTTCTAAAACAGTAGCTTCTACTTCAATAACATTTGATGCATCAACACTATTTAAAGAAGAAATATTATTTTCTTCTAATAATTTTTTATCAACAACATAAGTTTTACAAATCATATCATGAATAGTCATACCATTTTTATTAGCAACTAACATAATTAAACCAATTACTGCAGGAATACAATATAATAAATATGAGCCCATTATATCAATAACAATAATCCAAATTGAACGAAGTAAAATAGTAAAAATATTAACTTCTCCTAAGTTACTTTCAAATTTTCTTATTTGTAAACCCATGATCTTTTTACCTAAACTTTGTCCATGTAAACATAATGGAAGAATTAAAAATGGAAGTAAAGCTGCTACACCAATACTTAAATATTTTTTCATATTTAAGCTAAATATTAATGCATTATAACTACTAGAAAATTCTTTATCATTATTTTTTATAAAATTTAAAGCATCAGAATAAGAATAATAAAAATAATTAGAAACATTTACCATATTAGTCTTATAATCATCTGAACTTGTATCAAAAATATTTTCTTTTAAAGTAGCAACTTTTGTATCTTTATCATAATCAAAAATTGACTTATATCCTTTTTTAGTTTCATTATAAGTATTAACATTTTCTTCACTTTTTTCAGTATCAAAATTAGTATAAAATTCTATTAAAATATTATCATATTTTATAAAATCTTCTTTAGTTTCCATTTTACCAAGTTGATAAACAAACACCATATTTTCATTTGCATCTTTAGCAATTAAATTAGAACTAAGTAATCTTTCTTCATAAATAGAATAATTATTTTTATAATCTTCAGAATTAGTAATTACAGGTCCAAAAACAAAATTCGAAAATACAAACATTAATATAAAATATATTACAACATCAATCAATATAGATAAAAATCTTTTAGACATGCTTGGTTTTACATTTTCAATCATTAACATTTTCTCCTAATGAAAATATATTATCATAAAATCATAAATTTTAATAGTTTTTAATATAGTTTTAATGGTGATTATATGAAAAATATTTCCATACATATTTTTTCAAAAAACGATACATTAACTTCTTTATGTGAAAAATATAATTGTTCTATTGAAACAATCTATATTTTAAATCCAATTTTCCGTTATTATAAACCAAATATAGGAAGTATCATATATTTACCAAATAAAGATTATGATTATTCACCTTATTTAGAAAAAATCAACAAATTAATTAAACAAAATTTTATATCTTATATTAATAAATTTAATGATCATCAATTAATTCAATTAGATTTAGAAAAAGAATACATTTCTTTAGGTAAAATATTATCTAATAATGATAATTTTTTAACAATATTTATTTCAAATATTAAAGATATATTTTCTTCATATTATCTATTTATAGATACATTAATTTTAAAAGATAAAAATAAAATAAATGAAGCTCAAAAAAATATTGAAAATAAAATATCTAATATCACTAAATTTCTTTCTTTAGAAAAAATAAATTATAATGTTAAAGATATTTCTAACATAGTTCAATCAAGATTACTTATAATAGCTAAGCTAATTAATAATAATTATTATGATGTTTATAAATTATAATTCATCTTTATAATTTTTTAAGTATTTAATAGCTTTAAAAATAGTAATAGTTACTTTTTGTTGAGTTAAATTAAATTTTTCAGCAATTTCATTATATTTATATCCTTTTGCCCATAATTCAAGAATTTCTCTATCTAAAGAACCATATTTTTGTTCAACTAAATCAATACTTTTATTATACGAATCACGCAATTCATAATTTTTAACACTATTTTCATTTGCATTAAAATTATAATTTTCAAGCATCTCACAATCTACATTAATTTTTTGAAAATTAAAATCATTACGATATTTTTCATTCAACATATTAGTCATTTTTCTTCCCACGACAATCAACCAAAAAGCTAAAAAATTTGATTTACTCATATCATAAATATCAACTGCTTCCAAAGTTTTTATTCTTAAATAACTTTTAATATCTTCATATTCAATTCCCAAAAAAGAATAATTTTGTTTTATTTTTCTTAATAATTTATTCCCATAAATATCACAATAATTAAAAAGAAGCTCCATAGCTTCTTCATTTCCTTTTCTAATTTGTAAAATCATTTCATCACTACTTAGCATTTTTACTCTCCATAATAGCATTAAAATATAAAGCTGCCGCCACTGAAGCATTAAGAGAATTAACATGACCTACCATATCAATTTTAGTAACATAATCACTATTTTTTAATAATAATGGACCAATTCCTTTACCTTCTGAGCCAATTATAACACCTATTTTCATTTTATAATCAACATCACGATAATTCATTTTAGCACTACCATCACTAGCGACAATCCAATAACCATTTTCTTTTAATTTATTGATTGTTTGATTTAAATTAGTAACTTTACATACTTTACTATATTCAATTGCACCTGTAGAAACATGGGCAACAGTATTAGTTAAACCAACTTGTCTATTACTTGCTATAATATATCCATCAATTCCAAAAGCATCACCACTTCTTAAAATTGCCCCAAAATTATGAGGATCTTCAATTCCATCAAGTATAGCAATACATGGGTATTTAACATTTTCTAATTCTTTTAATAAATCATCTAATTCATAATAACTATAATCATTTACTTCAACAATAACACCTTGATGATTAGCTTTTCCTACTAATTCTTCCATTTGTTTAGCGTTTAAATAAGTATAATTAAAATTTTTTTCTTTTATTAATTTATATATTTGAGGATTTTTAAAACCATTTAATAAATATATATTTTTTATTGTTTGATTATGCATTAAAGCATTTCTAGATGTATTAATTCCGTAAACATAATTTTTCATATTTTTCTTAAAAAAATCTCTTAGATTTATTTTCTCCTTAATCGTTAGTATATTAACTAATTAAAATATAATTGTAAAGTATTATTTTTTGTTTTTCCTATAATATTTAAAATCAATTGGTGATAATCTTAATTTCAATTCTTCAGCAAAAGCTGGTAACATATCAAGAGATTTTTTATTTAATGTTAAAGTAATATGACATGTAGTATTTCCTTTTTTATCTTTAACAATATTTGATCTTATATCTTTAATATTCACTTCAAAAGTATTTGCTAATTCCATTATATCTTTCAATACATTTGTACTATTAGAGCCTACCACAATCATAATACGAGGTGAAATTTGATTAATGTGTCTTTCTAAATGCACTAATAAAACTAA
>URVS01000188.1 GCA_900551385.1 uncultured Mollicutes bacterium
AATTTGATTTTGAAAAAGGTCCGGTTTCTCATAGTGATGGTGATGTGGTTTATCATGCTTTAGCAGAAGCTATGTTAGGTTCACTTGCCTTAGGTGATTTAGGTACTTTTTTTCCTGATAATGATGATAAATATTTAGATATGGATTCTAAAGAAATTTTATTAAAATGTTATTCTTTTATTCTTGAAGAAGGATATAAAATATCTAATATTGATATAAATATTATTTGTGAAAGACCTAAATTAAAAGATAAGATTTTATTAATGAGACAAAATATTGCTTATAATTTAAATCTTGAACTAAATCAAGTTTCTATTAAAGCTCAAACTAATGAAAAATGTGGTGAAATAGGTTTGATTAAAGCTATTGAGGCTACTGCATGTATTTTGATTTATAAAGATTAATATTTTTGAGTTAGATATGTAAAAGAATAAATATTATTTATTCCATTATGAATTTTAAATGGTTTTAAATTATTTGGATAAGTATAAAAATTATCTTCTTTATCTAATGTTAAAGAAAAAACAATATCTTTAAATATTTTTTTTGAGACTCTCCCATCATGGAGAGTTTTATTATTATCATCGCCTACATACACTAGCAAAGTATAATCTTTATTAAATCCTACTACCCATGATGAAGAAGGTGTAGAACCTGTTTTACAAGCAAAAGTTTTATTTAATTGATATGGTAACATAGTAGGAGAAGAATAAGTTTTTAATCCTTGATCAAAAGGTGCTTTTAATAAATGATTAATTATTAAAGTGGTATCATAATTTAAAACACTTTTTGATATTTTTTTATCTTCATATAAAATTGTATCATTAAATAAAGAAACTTTTTTTATAAAGCTTGGTTTATAATATTTACCAGTGCTTGCTAAAGTATTATATGCACTTATTAATTGTAATGGAGTTAATTCACAACCTCCTAAAGAAATTGCTAATGTTTCATTTTCAATATTAGCGCCCAATCTATTCAATAATTTTTTTATGTTAGATGAACCTACTAATAAAGTAGCTTTTACTGCATAAATATTATCTGACATTGCTAAAGCTTCTACCATATTGATTTTTCTATATGCATAAATATTATTTGCGTTATTAGGAGAATAAGTTAAACCATTTTCTAAAGTGAATTTAGTAGGTTCAGAAGTGAATTTACTTAAAGGAGTTAATCCTTTTTCTAAAGCTAAATAATATATAAAAGGTTTAATGGTTGAACCAATTTGACGATAACTTTCTAACGCTCTATTGTATTGTGATTTGTAATAATTTTTACCTCCTACTAAGGCTAAAACTTCATTAGAATATGGTTTCATTACTATAACTGACACTTGATCAATTAATTCATATTTATTTAATACATTATTAATTAATGATTCTATTTCTTTATTAAAATATGTTTCTATTTTTAAACCATTAAGTGAAGAATTGATATTTAAATTTTTTAATTCTTTAAAGATAGCTTGATGATAATATTTTTCTACATTATTTTCTTTTTTTGATGAACCATAAATAATAGACTTATTGAAAATGATATCATAATATTCATTAATGTTTATAATATTATTTTTGTATAAATTATACGCAATAGTTTTTTGTTTATTATTAGAAGCATTTAAATCAATTAATGGAGAATATAAATTAGGAGCGTTAATAATACCTACTAATAAACATGATTCTTGATAATTTAATAATGAAGGTTCTTTATGAAAATAAAATTCACTAGCAGATTTTAATCCATAAATATTATGAGCAAAATAAACAGTATTTATATATAATTCAAGAATATAATCTTTAGAATATGCACTTTCTAATTTTTTAGTTATTTGAGCTTCTTTAATTTTTCTTAAGATAGTTTTTTTGTTATTTAAGAATAAATTTTTTGCAAGTTGTTGAGTAATTGTAGAAGCACCTTGATTTAAAGAATTAGATTTTATATTTTCAAATAAACTTTTAATAATTCTTAAATAATCAAAACCATGATGATTATAAAAGTTTTTATCTTCAGTATTAATTAATGTTTTAATAAAACAACTAGAAACATCTTTTAATTCGACATATTCACCTTGATAATCATTGTTATAAGAATAAAATAAATTGTTATTATTATCGTATAATTCAATATAATTAGGTCTATTAATATCGATTTTATTTACATGTAAAACATTAAAAAAAGAAAATGTTAATAATCCAATAATAATAAAAGTAATAAATAAATATAATTTCTTTTTCATAATATTATTGTGTAAAACTAGTGATATTTTATACATTATGATATTTAATATTGTGTTTTATATTTAAAATATAAAAAATAAATTATCTTTTTATAATTTCTTTTGTATTTTTCTTATCTTTATGTATAATAATTTTGTTATGAAGAGCTTTAAAACAACTTTAATTAGAGAAACAATTTATTTTGATACTAATCAAAAAGAAAAAGTGGAATATGTTGGTAAATTAATTTCTAAAGAAGTTAATAAATTTAGTTATGCTTTTAAAGTTGATAATGAGATTATGAGACTTGAAATGGAGTTTATAGATGGTAAGTGTTTTATTAAACAAAATTATCCATCTACTTTTATTGAATTTTGTTTAAGTCCTAATCAAAAAGAAAAATATTGTTTAAATTTATCTAGTAATCATAAATTATTTTTTATAACTGAAGCAAGTTTAATAAAATTTGATGAATTAGAAATTAAATTAAAGTATAATCTATATGAAGAAAGCTCAAATGAAATTATTTCAAGTAATGAAATAAGAATTATTGGAGATGGTGAAATATGTTAGATATAGAATTACATCTAAAAGAATTATTATTAGAAGCTTTAAAAAAACTTAATCAAGATGTGGATATGAATAATATTATCATTGAAAGATCTAAAGAAAAAATACATGGTGATTATGCGACCAATATAGCAATGCAAATGGCTAGAGTTATGCATCAAGCACCTAAAGTAATTGCTGAACAAATTGTTAATTTAATCAATGATGAAGTAGTTGAAAAAATTGAAATTGCGGGTCCAGGATTTATTAATTTTTTTATTAAACAAGAATCTTTAAATTCACTTATTAAGACTATTATTAATCAAAATCAAGATTATGGTAATTCTAATTATGGTAATCATGAAAAAATAAACGTTGAATTCGTTTCTGCTAATCCTACAGGTGATTTACATTTAGGTCATGCTAGAGGCGCTGCTATTGGTGATTGTATTTGTAGATTATATTCTAAAATTGGTTATGATGTTACTAGAGAATATTATGTTAATGATGCTGGTAATCAAATTAATAATTTAGCTAAATCTATTAGAGCTAGATATCATCAAATATTAGAACATAATGATAATTATCCTTTCCCTGAAGATGGTTATCATGGTGAAGATATATTTAATGTTACTAAACAAATTATTACTGAAGTTGGTGATAAATATTTAGTTGATTCTGAAGAAGGTTTTGAATATTTTAAGAAAAGAGGAACTGCTCTTGAATTAAAAAAATTAGAAAATGATGATAAAAAAGGCATTCGGAGGAGGTGGGTAAATGGCTGACGGAAACGGTGCGTCTGTCGGTTATCTGAGCCTGTCGCTGATAATAGACGCAGAGCTTGACAAACAGCTTTCGGCTTTGCAGAAAAGCATACAGGCACAGTGGGATAAGGTCGGTGAAACCGCCGAAAAGGCACTTACCGACAGTGTGGCAAAAGCCGCCGATAAG
>URVS01000189.1 GCA_900551385.1 uncultured Mollicutes bacterium
TATTATCTTCATTAATATTTTTTGTTTTAAATAATGTAGTATGAGAAACTACTTTATCATTTTCTCCTGCCGTTGGTTTTCTTCCACTTTCTAATTTAACAAGAGGTAAAGCAGAAACATCTAATGTAAAATAGTTACCATATAAAGAAAAAGTTTCATCTTTATCTTGAAAATTACGATGATAAATACCTTCATATTGATCTTTTAAAGAGCCAAGATATTTTTTATACATTGGACTAGTTTCATTTATATCATAATTATCTTTTAAATCTTTAGCTGAATACATGAAATATGAAGGAATGTCATCTTTAGTAATTGATATATTATTTTGTAATACCAAAGATTTAATTTCACCTTTATAATTTAAATTATTTTCAGACATAAAATTTGTCCAAGCATCTTTTGTTGCAGTTAAATTATTATTAAAATATCCTAATTCTTTTGCGTTATAAACATTAAATCCATCTACTATAACCACTTCTAATGTATGAGTAAATTTAGTGATCAAATTTGCAGGCGCATCAGTTGGAACAACAGAAATTCTAAATGTTTTACCAATAGCATCTTCATTAAAATTTAATTCACATGAAATTTTATCAATAGAATCAAGATATTGATTTACATCTTCAACTTTATTAAATACATTATTATTTTTTACTTCTAATGTAATATTAAACGAAGTATCTTCTTTAGAAACAGGCAATTTATTATTATCAACATAAAGTACAGTTGGTTTAATGTTAAATGCATTATCATCTCCAACATAATATGGATTAGTTCTATTAACAAATTCTTCTTGTTTATTTGTTTTTTCACTCTTGTTAGACAAAGAATCTGTTATAGATTTCTTTTGATTAACTCCAACAATTTGGAGCTCTTTTTGAGAACTAGATGTTGATTGACTTGACGTTGATTGGCTTGATGTTGGTTGGCTTGATGTTGATTGACTTGATGTTGATTGACTTGATGTTGGTTGACTTGATGATGTTATATTTTCATCGCAACTAACCATTCCAATCAATGACAACAAAAGTGGTACAATTAATAATCTTGTTTTTTTCATTCTTTGTCTCCTTCTAGGCTTATTTCATTTATTACATATAATAATATCATTTTTTCACATTGTTTTCCATCAGTTGATTTGACATGAACAGTTAAAGCTCCATCTCCTCCTTCTAAGAAAGTCAAAATAGCTAAATTATTATCTTCATATTTAGTTAATTGAACATTTTCACTTGATGAGCCTTCAATACTATAATCAACATGTCCGTTAGTAGCGTTATCAGGGATTACATTGCTTTGTATTTCAAGTCGAAGATTTTCTTCAAAAGGAATATAGCAATAATAATCATAGTTTACATTCTCGTATTGCACATTTTCCTTAATATCTTTTTCATGATTTTTTATAATGCAATTTATATCTGTAACGTATATTACTTCATCATAAACACGCATTTGTAAACCTAAAATACCTACGACTACTATTGATATAATATAAACTAAACTAATTAACAATACAACAGATTTCTTCATTTTTACTTCTACCTTTCATAATAATATGCTTTTATTTTTAATAAAAACATTAATATGAATATTTTTACACTACCAAATAAGAATGAACCACTTGAAGAATATGATTCATTTAAAAATACATAACTAACAAAAGCAATCGCAAAAGACATAATAAACGCCACTAAAGTAGATTTATTTTCATTAGGATTAGATATTTCATCACCAATTGTCGCATATTGTTCATTTTGAGGATTCATAATATCTAAAGTAGCACTATAGAAAATATGTCCATATTGAATTAGCAAAATTGCTAAAGCTAAAAATATAGATTCAGCAATACCTATTTTAGTAAAACTAGCAAAAATGGCTACAGAAACAACTATACTAATAACAGAAAAAATAAGATTAAATAATAATTTGGCAACTAATGCTCCAAGGGGATTAATAGGTTTTGTTTTTTTAATATAACCTGCTCTTCCTTCTTTACTATACAAAGTTGCAATCATACTATTACTTGCAAGTAATGGTAATAATATTAATAAAATATTAAACGCATAAGTCATAATTTCACCGCTTAATTTTGTATTCATTGCAGCAAATAAATTATTTAATAAAAGAATCAAAATAGGAATTATAATATAAACAATAAAATAATTACCTGAAAATTCAACACTTCTAAAATTGATTCTAAATTCTTTATTAGCAAAAGTAACAAATGGTTTTCTTACAATATTTTTTTGTTCTGTATCAAAAACATATTTATCAAATTCAAATGATTTACTTAACATTTTAAAGAAAATTGGCTTAATAACAAAATAAGCAATTACAATCAAAGCACAAACAAAAAAAATTAAAGAAGCAAAAGAAGCTAATGTATACCAATTAAATCTATAATTTAAAGAATTAGATATATATGACCCTGTGAAAACATATACAATATAACATAATATGCCTATACTTTGTTTAAAATTAATTAAAAAATTCTTAATTGCTTTTCTAATACTAGGCCATTGATTAATTAAATCAATATCTTCAGGTATTAAATTAATTAAATATACTACTCCCCAAATAATTAAACCTAAACTTATAATTATTAATAATAATTCAATAATAGAGAATTTATCTAAGAATCTTTTAACATAAATAAAAGGAATAGATAAAAATGAACCAATTAAAACAGGTATTGCAATAATAAATATCAAAGGAATCCACATCCAAAATAAAACACCTATCGATAATTGTCCACTCATGCATCCCATAATTACAAAGCCTAAAGTAATTGGAATTAATAAATTAAAACTTTTCTTTAATTCATAAAAATAATAAACAATTAATTTAGAGAAAAACAATAATGAACTTGTTACTGGAAATGTAGCTAAAACTTTATTATCATCAGATAAATATAAATTTTTAGTTAACCCGATAGTACAAGATATAATTGTTAAAACCATCATTGCACTAAAGAAAACAATTAAAATATCTACAAGTTCAGAATAATAAAATAAACCTATAAACTGACATAGATAAATTAAAGCAATACTTACACATGTTATAACAATAAACTGTAATAAACTTAAAACTATTTTCTGAATACGTGATTTAGTCGTACTAAGCCAAGAAAAATCAAGTTTATCTCTAATTTGCATTAATACTAGAGCTTTTAATCTATTCATTTTTATTTTTCCTCTAATTTTTCACCAATAGTTTGCAAATAAAATTCTTCTAAAGATAATCCACTTTGTACAATTTCTTCAACAGTTTTAACACATAATATTTTACCTTTTTTAATAATAGCTACTCTTTGACATAATTTTTCAACAATATCAATAATATGAGAAGAAAAGAAGACAATATTACCTTCTGCAGCATGTTGTTTCATACATTCTTTAACTTGGAAAATGCTTGTAGGATCAAGACCAGTTAATGGTTCATCAAGAATCCATACTTTAGGATTATGAACTAACGCTGCCATAATAGTAATCTTTTGTTTCATACCATGAGAATAAGTTTTAATTTTATTATCAATAGAAGATTCTAATTGAAATAACTTAATATATTTTTCAAGTCTAGCATCTCTATCTTCTTGAGAAACTTCATAAATATCAGCAATATAATTTAAATATTCTCTACCAGTTAGTTTTTCATATAAAGCATAATGATCAGGGACAAAACCAATTAAACTTTTAGCTTGAACAGGTTGTTT